>JABMPI010000124.1 GCA_013203755.1 Bacteroidota bacterium | reverse complement strand
GTATAAGGCATCGGATGATTCGTATCCAAATCAATCGTCTGATGTAAAATTGGAGGCGAATGTTGAGTATCGGTTTTTACTAACTGGTTTTTTGGAAGGTGCTATTTTTGTTGATGCAGGCAATATTTGGGCAATAAATGAAAAAGACAATCGAATGGGAGCTCAGTTTAAACTTAATAAGTTTTACAAACAAATTGCCTTAGGAACTGGTGCGGGATTACGGTTTGATTTAAATTATTTTATATTCCGACTTGATTTAGGACTAAAATTGCACGATCCATCTGCCGAGTTTGGGGAGAATTGGATTATTGGAAACCGCTCCCTAACAAAAGAGGATTTAAATCTCTCGTTTGCAATTGGCTACCCATTCTAAAATCACTATTTATTTGGTTTATTTACCTATCAAAAATAGGTTTTATATGAAATAGAGTTTGTTTTGCTTTTGCATCATTTGAACCTGAAATTTTAAATCCAATTAAATTTTATAAACATCTTAAATTTGGCAAATTATTTTTTTGCACTTTTGGGGTTTCAAAAATTTTAAACCCAAAGTTTTTAGTAGAAATAGGTTTCAATTTAATATATAGGTTTATGTCCGACAATAATCAAGCAAGAGATACTTTTAGTTCGAAATTTGGCGTAATAGCCGCCGCTGCAGGTTCTGCTGTTGGTCTGGGTAATATTTGGAAGTTTCCATACATAACTGGAGTACATGGTGGAGCCGCATTCCTTTTTGTTTATTTGGGTTTTATTTTGGCTATTGGTATACCCATAATGCTTTCCGAATTAATTATTGGCCGCAGTTCAAAACGAAATGCATTTGGTGCTTTTAAAGTTTTAGCTCCCGGAACCCCGTGGCGATATATTGGAATATTAGGAGTTGGCGCAGCATTTCTAATTCTCTCTTTTTATGGAGTAGTTGCAGGTTGGAGTATACAATATATTTCGCTTTCAATACAAAACGGTTTTACGAATAAAAGTCCGGAACAAATTACATCCCTTTTTTCTACACTTATCGAGTCGCCAATTAAACCAGTTGCCTTGCAACTTGTTTTTATGTTTGCTACAGGAGCAATTGTAATTGTTGGGGTAAAAAAAGGAATTGAAAAATACACTAAGATTTTAATGCCCATGTTGGTAGTAATTCTTATTGGTTTATGTATAAAATCAGTTTCTTTGGATGGTGCAAAGGCTGGTTTAGATTTTCTTTTTAAACCTGATTTTTCGAAACTAAACGGTGATGCAATATTAAGCGCATTGGGACATGCCTTTTTTACTTTGAGTTTAGGAATGGGTACCTTAATTACTTACGGGTCTTATATAAATAAGGAAAATAATCTGGTTCGTACCGTCATTAGCGTAACGGTTGCCGATACAGTTATTGCAATTTTAGCAGGCATTGCAATATTTCCTGCTGTTTTTGCTTTTGGCATTGCTCCCACTGAAGGTCCGGGGTTAATATTCGTAACTCTACCAAATGTATTTCATCAGATGCCCGGTGGATTTGCCTTCTCAATTTTATTTTTTGTACTTCTAACTATTGCAGCGCTTACTTCATCAATTTCAATTTTAGAAGTGGTTGTGGCTTATTTTAAGGAAGAGTTTAATATGGGGAGAAAATCCTCTACTGTTTTAGCTACCATCCTTATTTCAATGCTTGGCATTCTATGTTCCCTATCAATGGGAATATTGTCACCATATACTTTATTCGGACTAAGTTTCTTTGATTTAATGGATTGGATTTCAGCAAATTTAATGTTGCCAGTTGGAGGTTTGTTTATAGCCGTATTTACCGGATGGTTTTATGGTAGAAAGAAAGTCCAGGCGGAAGTGGCAAATGGAGGGAATCTCTCTGGGGCAATGTTATCGTTGTTTATGTTTTTAGTAAAATTTATTGCTCCAATAGCAATAGCAATTGTTTTGTTGAATAAAATTGGACTATTAAAATTCAGCTAAATAATTTTGAATTTGGGGAATCCGGCGAATGTATTATTTGGGATTATATTTTAAATTTAGTAAATTTAACGATGTAATTATTGTAGTAGATTAACTCTAAATCTGAGACACTTTTGAATAATCCTTTAAAACATATTGTAGTTCAGTTTCTTAATTTCTCAAGATCAGACAGAAATGCCATTCTAATATTAAGTGTTTTAATATTGGGAGTTATAACTGCTAATGTAATTGTAGTAAATCTGGAGCAAAAACCTTCGGTCGATTCATCGGATTACGCAAAAATTATAAATGAATGGGGTAACGAGAGTGTTAATGATGAATTGCAAGTGCAAAGTTTGTTTCAATTTAACCCGAATACGATCTCTGAAAGTAAACTCGATTCACTTCAAATTCCAATTTTTATCAAACAAAATGTAATAAACTATCGAAAAGCAGGCGGGATATTTAATTCTGTAATTGATTTCCGAAAAATTTATGGAGTGAACGATTCTATTTACAACGCAATAGAATCGTTTATTGAAATTGCTAAAGAGGATTTACCGAAAAGAACTTTTAAGAAAAAAGCAAAAAATGAAATTACTGGATATTTTGATCCTAATAAAGCTGATTTTATTGAATTAAAAAAATTTGGATTTAGTAATTATCAGGCAAATAACCTTTTAAAATATCGAGACAAAGGAGGTGTAATTGAAGAACAAACCGATTTGCAAAAAATTTATGGAATTGATTCACTCTTCTATTTAAGCATAAAAGAACATGTTCAAATTGAAAAGGAGATAAATGCAATTCCCAAAAAACTCAACTCTGTTTATATAAATATTGAGATAAATGGTGCCGATACAACGGAGCTTGTTAAATTGAAGGGAATTGGCTCTGTTTATGCCAGACGGATTGTAAAATACCGTAATTTACTTGGAGGATTCTATTCAAAAGAGCAGTTACTTGAAGTTTATAATTTTCCAGAGGAAACTTTTCATGCAATTAAGAATCAAATTTCTATCGATACAACTTCAATTAAAAAAATTCGAATAAATTTTGCGGAGTATTCTGATTTGTTAAAACATCCATATTTGAATAAAAAGCAAGTTGAAGGAATTCTGGATTTCAGAAATAAAAATGGTTTTTTCGAAAATATATCTCAAATTCAATCAGTTGATCTATTGGATGAGAAAACTTATATGAAAATGAAGCCCTATTTTATAAGTCGTTAAAAATGTCTAATTTGAATTTGTTGCGTAGGAATTATAATTTTTTTCTTTTAAATTTGATATGCAATGAATAATTTCTAAATTTGCGCCTCAATTTTAAAAACAAACGGAGAAGATATGATAATAATTCCGGTAAAAGAAGGCGAAAACATTGAACGAGCTTTAAAGCGGTTCAAGAGAAAATTCGAAAAAACGGGTGTAATTAAAGAATTACGCGAGCGTCAAAAGTACACAAAACCTTCAATTCAGAGAAGGGAAGAGTTGAAAAAGGCTATTTACATACAAGGATTGCAGGAACTGGAAGATTAATTCCAGAGGTTCCTGGTTTTTTGTGGTGAAATTTATGAGTTATCAGGAATCGTTTATCGGCTATTTGAAGTATGAGAAGAGGTATTCTCCTCATACAGTTGTGGCATACAGAAATGACCTCGATCAGTTTGTGTTATATATAACAGAAACGGTCGGGGAATTTAGTGTTAATACGGTCGACTCCAAATTGGTTAGAACATGGGTTGTTAGTTTAATGGAACAACAACTTTCAGCTCGGTCAGTAAACCGGAAGGTAACTGCTGTAAAGTCTTTTTATAAGTTCCTTATGAAGGAGCATGTTGTTGAAAGTAATCCTGCAACAAATATTCCGCTTCCTAAAATTCGTAAAAAATTGCCCAATTTCGTTGGAGAAGATAATTTGAATCGTTTGCTCGATGATGGTTTCTTTTCAGAAGACTTTAAGGGTATTCGCGATAAATTAATTATTTTGTTATTGTATGGGACGGGGGTTAGATTAGCCGAACTTTTGCTTTTGAAAGATAGCGATTTTGATAAAAAAGGCTATTTAATTCGTGTTTTAGGAAAAGGACAAAAAGAAAGAGTTATTCCATACCCCAGAAGTATCAACATTTTGTTAGATTTATATGTTGATATAAGAAACGAGATAGTCGGATACAAAACGGAACGATTGCTTGTAACTGAAAAGGGAAAACCTGTGTACGAAAAATTAATATACAGAGTTGTAACGAACAATTTAGCAAAAGTGACATCGCTGGAAAAAAGAAGCCCACATGTACTGAGGCATACATATGCTACTCATTTATTAAATAAAGGAGCAGATTTAAATGCTGTAAAAGAGTTGCTAGGACATTCTAATTTGGCGGCCACTCAGGTTTATACACATACAACTTTTGAAAAGTTACATGATATATATAAACAAGCCCATCCCAGGGGCTAAAATAATCTTATTATGGAAGTGAAAATTAATACAGTGCATTTAAATGCAGATGAAAGATTGGTAGACTTTGTAAATAAAAAAGTAGCTAAATTGGATACTTTTTTTGATGGTATTATCAATTGTGAGGTGACATTAAAGGTGTTAAAGCCAGAGGCAGCTAATAATAAAGTTGCAGAGTTGAAGATTTCGATG
This sequence comes from Bacteroidota bacterium, assembly GCA_013203755.1. Lineage (GTDB taxonomy): Bacteria > Bacteroidota > Bacteroidia > Bacteroidales > Prolixibacteraceae > Draconibacterium. Next base: position 539 of record JABMPI010000124.1, on the reverse strand, counting down.
CCTACCGACGGGTATTTGTTCGCAAAAAAGACGGCCGATACATTTGAGGAAGCTACTGATTTAGTGATAGATGCCATGCGTAAACAACTGGGGAAATATAAAGAGAAACTTAAAAGTAAATAAATTGTAAAATTGCACGTTCCATCCTTAGTTTTTTAAAATAATATTTTTACATTTGCAAACCCATTTTAGGGACGTTCAGGAAACAACTGAAATTAAAGTATTTTGACTCGAAATAAGGGTGTTTGCTGGTTTTTTAACCCAGCTCATTTTTATAAAAAGAGGAAATGTTACTTTAGTTGAATGTAAGCAAATATTTTTGTTGGTTGTTTTAAGAAATTTTGTAGTTTTGCGCAGCATTTTTGCAAAGTGAATAAATGCGGGAATAGCTCAGTTGATAGAGCATTAGCCTTCCAAGCTAAGGGTCGCGAGTTTGAGTCTCGTTTCCCGCTCACTTGAGATTGGAGTTTTAAGTAGAAATACTTTTAACTTCCATCTCTTTATGTATTAAATGCCGGAGTAGCTCAGGGGTAGAGCGC
>JABMPI010000123.1 GCA_013203755.1 Bacteroidota bacterium | reverse complement strand
TTCCTGCGTCGGCAGCGGCTTGAATGCGACTACGCGATGCGTTTTCTATTCTGTTTGCTAAATACTTATCTATGCGAAGTTGAGATTGTCCGGCGTCAACCGTTACCCGATGGTGTTCGTATAACGCTCCATCCTCCAGTTCTTCAAATTCTTCTATATATTCTTCCATAGTAATTGTCTAAAATTTCAGCTCTTTGGCTGCGTTAATTTTCTCTTCGTCAACCGTAATCCACAAGTCAACCGAAGTTCCTAATTTTACTGAGGAAGTTCTTTTTTTGTCCGGATGCTGTCGCCAAATTACAGCATTTGTCGAATCTTCAGCAGAAAGGATAGTTTCGTCGTATATTAAAACGCCAAAGTTTAACATGGCATCAGTGAGTATATTTTTTGCTTCTTCAATTTTTAATCCGTTTAAATTGGGTAAAGGTGTTTGTTCATTCTGCGGATCTCTACCTACAATAAAATCTACCCGGCTACCTTTTAATACTAATTTTCCTGGAAATACTTCCAAATAATCTTGTTCTGTTTTTAAAACCAAATTATTGTATTCCGAGGGTTGATAAGAGATTTCTCCAATTATTAAACCACTGTTTTCTACTAATACCTGAGCTTGCCGAAAAGAAATGTCGGTTAGTTTTGGTAATACAACCATCTCTTTATTAGTCGAATTTATTGTTACAAATATGGTGCGTTTCTCTTTTACTCCAAATCCTGGTTCGGGAACTTGTTCTACCACAGAACCGGGTTTTACTTTGTCGGTAAATACCGAGTCGATAATTACAACTTTTATATTATTCTGTTTTGCAATAATTTCAGCTTCTTGTTGAAGTAAACCGGTGAAATCTGGTACCGGATTGGATTGCCCATGGCGTGTGTACGATTCTAAGGTTTGTAAGGTTAGAAAAAGCAATCCACCAACCAATCCAACTGCTATAATCAAATTGAACAAGAATGCCCTGCTAACTAAGAATTTTTTGAAACTCATTTTTATATTTATCGGTCAATAAAAGAACAAAAATAACCCAAAAAAAGTATGCTGAAACTTTAATTAAATTTTTTATAGATAATTTTTAAATTTGGGGTATTCAAGTCATAGTATAATACGTACCTTTTTTTTCAGGATTTGGTTTTAAATCGTTAATCATTTCGGTTAAAACGTTGCGGTTTGCCTATAGTTTTTCTCGGGTTATTTTTCTGCACGAATTACTTGGTCAAAATATTGGCACTACCACTTGAAATTATTTATAAACTAAAATATTTAGTTTCGGTAAATCCTTGCCAATTAAAAGATTTCTAATTTTATAGAGTGTTGTGAACCTAAGAATCAGTAACATTTTGCACCCTGGTTTCATCTGTTTAAAATTAATAGTTTTCAATGGTAACAGATGTAACTTACCATGATTTTAAAATCATTCTTTTTTGCGATTTAACAATTCTAAAATCATGGACATTTAATATAAAGAAGATGTTGTTCTTTCAAATACCCATAAACACAAAAAGGTAAAGAAATCTATTCTTTACCTTTTCGCAAAAAGTCGTTAAATTAAAAACTATCTTTTATGTCTCGGTTCGTCCGATACTGATAATCTTTTTCTTCCTTTTGCACGACGAGCTTTTAAAACTTTACGTCCATTTGCTGTAGACATTCTCTCTCTGAACCCGTGTTTGTTCTTCCTCTTCCTATTCGATGGTTGAAATGTTCTTTTCATTTCTATTTAATTTTATCTTGTTATCAATGTTTTTTCGGACTGCAAAAATAGTTGTTTTTTTAATTCTGCCAAAAAGTATGTCGCTTTTTTTTAAAGAAATAATAAAGCTTCTGGCTGATCTCTGTTAAATAGGTCAAATTTATTTCGAAAAAATCATTTTTACTGCCATAACAATCATTAAAACACCAAAAATTCGTCGAAGCGTCCTGTCTGAAATGTTTAAAGAAAGGTTTGAACCAAAATAGGCTCCTATTACAAAAGTTAGCGATAATACCAAGGCAATTTTCCAGTCAACATGTCCTGCTTTCCAATAGTTCCATGTAGCAAGTATCCCAACCGGAGGTAACATAAATGCCAAACTTGTTCCCTGTGCATCGTGTTGCGAAAGACCTAAAATAAATACCAATGCAGGAATTACAATTATTGCTCCACCAACACCAAAAACACCGGCAAGAACCCCAGATAAAATACCTATTACTATTAGTATAATCAGATGTGTAATACTCATTTTCTTGTTTTTTAATTTTATTTCTTAACAGAAAATCGGAATCCAATGCCATGCAGGTTTGTTATCTTAACATTGGAGTCGGGTTTAAAATATTTTCGTAAACGCGAAATAAATACGTCAAGGCTGCGTCCCAGAAAATAGTCGTCGGTACCCCAAACTTTTAGTAAAATTTCATTTCTGCTTAAAATCTTGTTAGTATTTTCAGCAAAAAAGCGGATGAGTTCAGCTTCCTTTAAAGTGAGGCTCCGTGTTTCTGCGTCAAAGGAAAGAATTAATTCTTCGGGATGAAAGATAAATTCCCCAATTTCAATAGATTTGGAGGGCATCTCTATTGAAATGGGTTGCGACTGGCTACGTTTGAGGAAAATTTTAATTTTCAAAAGTAGCTCTTCCATACTAAAAGGTTTGGGAATATAATCGTCGCCGCCCAATGTGAGGCCGGTAATTTTATCTTCGGTCATGGAGCGAGCCGTTAGAAATATTATAGGAATTTGTTGATTGGACTTTCGTATGGTTTCTGCTACCTGAAATCCATCAATTTTGGGAAGCATCACATCCAGAATAATCAAATCGAAACTGTTTTTGTTGAAAAGCTCCAATGCAATTTTTCCATCTTCAGCTACTTCTACATTATAATTGTTTTGCTCCAGGTTGTCTTTTACAATAAACCTTAATGCTTCATCGTCTTCAACCAGTAATAATTTAAATTCGGTTTCGCTCATTTTTTATTAGGAATTGAAAGTGTAAATATACTCCCTCCGTTGGTATTCTCGTCTACTTTTATTTTCCATTTATGTGCAATTACAATTTTTTGTACGTAATCTAATCCCAGTCCAAACCCTTTTACATTATGAACGTTTCCGGTAGGAACGCGGTAGAATTTGGTAAATATTTTTTTACGTTGGTCTTTTAAAATACCAATTCCATTATCTGAAAAACTTAGTTCAAATACTTTTTTATTTTCAGTTAGATTTATTTTTATTGAAGGAGTTTTTTCGCAATACTTCACTGCATTTTCAAGAATATTTAAAATTAGATGCGAAAAATGGAATTTATCTGCAAGAATTGAGGATGTAATATCATTTAACTGGAATTCGATTTTTGCTTTTTGTCCGAAGTCGGTTTGTTCAAATTGTTTTATGGTCTCTTGTAAAATAAATTGTAAATTAATTTCTTTCAAATTTAAATGAATTCTGTTTTTTTCCAGCGAAGCCAGGTTTAATACTTTCTCTACATTTTTAGACAACCGTTTATTTTGTTCCTGAATAATGCGGGCATATTCAAATAACCTTTTTGGGGTTTTAAATATCTCTTCGTTATTGATTACGCTCGCCGCAAGTGCAATGGAAGAGATTGGAGTTTTTAATTCGTGGGTTAGGTTGTTTATGAAATTCTTTTGTACTTCAGACAGTTGTCTTTGGCGAATAATTACCGAAAGAGTATAGCCAAAAAATAGTACCACAATCACCAGTAAACCCGTTAAAAAGTACCAAATTGAAAGTTGAGAATTAAAAAATGCCGAGCGGTTAGGGAAATGGACTCCAAAATAGTTGATGTAATTTTCGTTGGTAGCGAACTCAAAATCAGACGGGGATTCTTTCTGTTCGGTCGTTATTAATGTCCTGAACTCCATTTGTTCCGATTCCGGATCGAATATAGCAAACTCAAAATCGGTATAAATCTCATGTTTTTTTAATTGTTCTGTAAGATGAAGTTTTAGCAGTTCTTTGTCCACAGCCGTACCAACATTAACTAAATAATAATTTCCGGAAACGATCTCTACAGGCGTAATGCTATCGAAATTTGAACTATTTCCTCCTGCCAGTAAAATCTGCCAGGCAACTTCTTTAAGAGCTACACTTGTACTTTCTCTGAACTGCTTTTCCGAAAAATTATACGAACTCCTTAAAAATGCAAATTGAATAAGAAAAATTCCAGCAATGGATATAGTTGCTAAAAAAATAATGTATTTTAAAGTTTTTCCCTTCATTCAGTAATGCGATTTATGGCTAAACTACGCAATTTTTTAGTTTATTATTTCAGTTAACACTTCATTAACAAAAAATTAGATGTGGTTAACAGGATTAACCGAAAAGCGTGCTTACATTTGTGTTGGACATCAAAAAATAATATCAATTAAAATTATTAATAATGAAACGAATTTTACAAATTATTACTGTTTTTTGTATTGTTGCGGCATTTAATTTTGCTTCAGCACAAGAAAAATCAAAAATTGTTTTTGAAAACTTAGAACACGATTTTGGCCCTTTTCAAGAGGCTGACGGAGTTCAAACCACTACATTTAAATTTACCAATAAAGGAGCTGTTCCTTTGGTATTAAGTAATGTTCGTGCTTCTTGTGGTTGCACAACTCCAAAGTATACAAAAGAACCAGTTGCACCAGACGCAACCGGAGAAATTCAGGTAAGTTATAATCCTAAAAATCGTCCTGGGTCGTTTAATAAAACCATTACAGTTAGTTCGAATGCCGAAAATTCGAATGTTGTACTTAGAATAAAAGGAACTGTTGCACAGCGCGAAAAAACATTAGCTGAACTATATCCACGTCAAATTGGTGCACTTCGAGTTAAATCAAATAGTTTATCGTTTGCAAAATTGAAACAAAATTCGGTGGAAACAAAAGAATTAGAATTGATTAATGATACAGATAAACCGGTTGCAGTTGATTTTAGAACGGTTCCTGGTCATATGAAAGTAACCGTAGAACCAAAATCTATTCCTGCTAAGGGAAAAGGGAAACTGGTTGTTACGTACGATGCCAAAGCTGCAAAAACCTTTGGTTTTGCTTCACACCGAATTTATCTTTCTTTAGATGGAAGTAAAGATTATAAAAGTTCGGTTGGTGTAACTGCAACAATTGAAGAGGATTTTTCTCATTTAACAGCAGAACAATTAAAAAATGCTGCAGTTGTTAGCTTTGCCGAAAAGTCATTCGATTTTGGTGAAATGAAACAGGGAGATAAAAAGGAGCACACATTTATGCTTACCAACGATGGTAAATCTGATTTGCTTATTCGCAGAGTTCGTACATCGTGTGGGTGTACCGCAGTTGCTCCTTCTACAAAAATTATTGCTGCAGGCGAAACTGCTCCAATTAAAGTAACATTCGATTCAAGGGGAAAACGTGGTCGCCAAAGTAAATCGATTACCGTAATTACTAACGATCCGAAAACACCTACTTCTACATTACGAATTTCGAGTAATGTTGTAACCGTGCCTACAGAGAGCTAAGATTATTTATATAAAATTGGAAAGGTGCTGTAAGTAAAAACTTGCAGCACCTTTTTTTGTTCTTTTTTATTTGAATTGGATTACTTTTATACTTAAATAAAATTGAATGTCAGAAAAAGATACACATCACCACGTAGAAAATGAGTCGGTTTTTAAAGGGTTAAAAGTGAATGAGGGAATTTCGCAACCCGATTCTGTTAGTGCTGATTCTGTAAAGCGGTTTTTAAAAAAGAACCGGAAATTGCTTGCAGTACAGGTTTATGTTGACGGTATTTTAAAAGGTGATATTACACTTTTAAGTAAAGCAGTAACTTTAGTTGAAAGTGCAAATTCCAAACATCAAAAATTAGCTCAGGATATTATTACACAATGTTTACCATATAGTGGAAAATCTATTAGGGTAGGAATTACCGGTGTGCCTGGAGTTGGAAAAAGTACGTTTATTGAAGCATTGGGAAGTTACATTACGAATAAAGGAGGGAAGCTTGCAGTTTTGGCAATCGACCCAAGCAGTGAACGTACAAAGGGAAGTATTTTAGGTGATAAAACGCGGATGGAAGATTTGGCAGGTGATAAGAATGCATATATTCGTCCTAGTCCTTCTGCTGGCTCGTTGGGAGGTGTGGCACGTAAAACACGGGAAATTATTATTCTTTGCGAAGCTGCTGGTTTCGATCATGTTTTTATTGAAACTGTTGGTGTGGGGCAGAGCGAAACTGCAGTTCATTCCATGACAGATTTTTTTCTGTTGTTAATGTTGGCAGGTGCAGGAGATGAGTTGCAGGGAATTAAACGTGGAATTATGGAAATGGCCGATGTTATCGCTATTAATAAAGCCGACGGAAGTAATACTGAAAAAGCACAAATGGCACGAGTGCAATACCAGAATGCAATTCATCTGTTTCCTAAAAAAGATTCGGATTGGGCACCAAATGTTTTAACCTGTTCAGCAGTAAAAAAGATTGGTATTTCGGAGGTGTGGGAACAAATTGAAAAATATAGATCATTAACTGGAAAGAATGGTTATTTTTATAGTAAAAGAAACGAGCAGGCAACTTATTGGATGCACGAAACAATTGCAGAACAATTAAAACGGAATTTTTACGATAATCCTGAAATTAAAGAAAGATTGAAGGTGTTGGAGAATTATGTGCTGAGTGAAGAAATGAGTTCGTTTGTTGCCGCAGGGAATTTATTGGAAATGTATTCGAAATTAAAGTAGTTGAATGATTAGCAGGGAAATGGTATTTTTATTTTTATACCAGAAACACAAGGATAGTAAAACAAATAAAATGGTTTAATTTTGTTCAAACCTTTCAATGAAACAACTGTTATAATTCTTAAAATCAATAATCAAAAAAATAAAATACAAAATGAATTACGATGTTATAATTATTGGTAGTGGTCCCGGTGGATATGTAACTGCCATTCGCGCCGCACAATTGGGTTTAAAAGTTGCTGTGGTTGAAAAAGAAAATTTAGGTGGTATTTGTCTGAACTGGGGTTGTATTCCTACCAAATCGTTGTTAAAAAGTTCGCAGGCGTACGAATACGCGCTGCATGCAGCCGATTATGGTGTTTCGATTGAGGGTGAAGTAAAAGCCGACTTTGGAGCAATGGTTAAACGCAGTCGTGGAGTAGCTGACGGAATGAGCAAAGGAATTCAGTTTTTGTTTAAGAAAAATAAAGTAGAATCGCTTTTAGGATGGGGGAAACTGGCCGGTAAAAATACAGTTGAGGTAAGCGACGAAGCTGGTAAAAAGACATCGTATACAGCAAAAAATATTATTTTGGCAACTGGCGCTCGTTCTCGCGAACTACCAAATTTACCGCAAGATGGGCAGAAAATTATAGGTTACCGCAAAGCACTTACTTTAGACAAACAACCTGGAAGTATGGTTGTGGTTGGTTCGGGTGCAATTGGTAGCGAGTTTGCTTATTTCTATCAATCCATTGGCACAAAAGTAACTCTCGTAGAATTTATGCCAAATGTTGTTCCGAATGAAGATGTGGATGTTTCGAAACAATTGGAGCGCTCTTTCAAAAAAATGAAAATGAAAGTGTTGACAAACTCTTCGGTAGAAAGTGTTGATACTTCGGGCGATAAATGTAAAGTAACCATAAAAACTAAAAAAGGGGAGCAAATTGTTGAAGCAGACATTGTTCTTTCTGCTGTTGGAATTACACCAAATACAGAAGGAATTGGTTTGGAAGAACAAGGCGTTCAAACCGAACAGGGGCGTGTAAAAGTTGATGAATTTTACAAAACAAATGTTGATGGAGTTTATGCTATTGGCGATATTATAGCAGGGCCGGCATTGGCACACGTTGCTTCGGCCGAAGGAATTGTTTGTATTGAAAAAATTGCTGGTTTAAATCCAGACCCAATTGATTACGGAAATATTCCGGGATGTACGTATACAAATCCTGAAGTTTCATCGGTTGGTTTAACTGAGGCTAAAGCAAAAGAGGCAGGATACGAGTTGAAAATTGGTAAATTCCCATATTCAGCAAGTGGAAAAGCAAGTGCAGCTGGACAAAAAGATGGTTTTGTAAAACTTATATTTGATGCAAAATATGGCGAGTTGCTGGGTGCACACATGATTGGTGGCAATGTAACCGAAATGATTGCAGAAATGGTTGTTGCCAAAAAACTGGAAATTACAGGTCATGAATTGCTTAAAACAATTCATCCTCACCCAACAATGAGTGAGGCGATTATGGAAGCTGCAGCAGCTGCTTACGGCGAAGTCATTCATATATAAAATATTTATTTAGAATAAATGGCCCGGGAGTTTTCTTCCGGGCTTTTTTTGTGGTTAAATTCAAAAATAATTCAAAGGCATTCTTTGCGTTTTAGCATAATTTAAATTGAATTTTCGTCTGTAATATTCAATATATTGATGCTCCAGCTCTTGTGTGAGGTGCAATATGTTAAAAACATTCAAAATAATTAATAGTAATTATAATTATGATGTAATTTTCAAGAAATCATCTAACTAAAATATTATGAAAGGATTATTCACTTTATTATTTGTGTTCTGTTTCGGAACTATATTATTTGCACAAACAACTATCTCTGGTACTGTAAAAGATGCTAAAACGGGCGACCTAATGCAGGGTGTTAATATTATAGTGTTGGGAAAATCGTTAGGGACAGTTACGGATTATGACGGAAAATTTTCGTTGAAAATAAATCAAGAGCCTCCTCTTATGTTGAAAGTTTCTATGGTTGGTTTTGTTCCCAGCCTCATCGAAATCAATCAAAATAACCAGCTGGTAAATGTTAGTTTAGAAGAGACAGATACTGAATTAAATGAAGTAATCATTTCAGCATCCAGGACACCGGAAAGGGTTATGGAATCTCCTGTTACTATTGAACGTATGGATATAAGAGCGATTCAAAATACAACAGCTTCGAGCTTTTATGATGGATTGGAGAACTTAAAAGGTGTAGATGTAAACACAAATAGTTTTACTTATAAATCAATTAACACACGGGGTTTTGCAACATTTGCCAATACTCGATTTGTTCAATTGGTGGATGGAATGGATAATGCATCGCCTGCACTAAACTTTGCAATTGGAAACATGCTGGGAATGTCTGAATTGGATGTTCATACTGTTGAAATACTTCCAGGAGCCTCTTCAGCATTATATGGAGCCAATGCATTTAATGGGATTCTGTTTATGGAAAGTAAAAACCCGTTTGAGTATCAGGGTGTAAGTTTTTATGGCAAAACCGGATACACATCGCAAAAAGCAGCGGGAACCAATCAGTATGTAGATGCAGGAGTGAGGTTAGCTCATGCTTTTAGCGATAAATTCGCAGCAAAAGTATCGCTATCTTTTTTGAATGGAACTGAATGGTATGCAACTGATTATGAAGACTATTATAATCCCGGATCTGATAGAAGTAATCCGGCTTACGATGGATTAAATGTATATGGCGATGAAGTATTTACATCACTGAATTTCGAGCAAATTGCATTGGGAGCTGGTGTCCCTGCCCCTGTTGCGGCTATGTTGGGTTCTCAAACTGTTTCAAGAACTGGGTACAACGAGGAGGATTTAATTGATTATGGAGCAAAAAGTATTAAGGCTGATATTTCATTAAATTACCGCCCAAACGGAGATGATTTAGAATTTATTTATAATGCTAAATTCGGAAGAGGAAATACAATTTATCAGGGTACAAACAGGTATTCAATACAAGATTTTACAATGTCTCAGCATAAGTTAGAAGTTCGAAATGATAATTTCTTTGTAAGAGCATATACAACAGGCGAATCAGCGGGAGATTCCTACGACACAAGATTTGCAGCCATTAATGTTAACAGAAGCTGGAAGTCGGATACACAGTGGTTTACTGAATATGCAGGAGCTTATGTGCAAACTTTTGTAGGGACATTAATGGGAGGCGGCACTCCAGACCCTGCGGTAATTCATCAGGCTGCCAGAGCATTTGCACAAACAGGTGCTTTGGTTCCAGGAACTCCAGGTTTTAATCAAGCATTTGATAAAGTAGTTGCAGATTCTGATTTAACAACTGGAGCAAAATTTGAGGATGATACAAAAATCTATCACATGGATGCAAATTACAATTTTAACCATTTAATTGAATTTGCAGATATTCAGATAGGAGGTTCCTGGAGACAATATTCATTAAATTCTCATGGTTCAATTTTTACTGATTATGATGGGGTGATAAATTATAATGAATATGGTGCTTACACGCAGTTACAGAAAAAATTTGCAGATGACCGTATGAAATTCACTGGATCTATTCG
>JABMPI010000014.1 GCA_013203755.1 Bacteroidota bacterium | reverse complement strand
GGGATGTCCGGAGGCTTTGGCGAGCTTAAAATATTTTAACGAAAAAAAGAGTGAATTGGCGTTATGCTGTGCAGGTTCATATTTGGGACTACAACTAAACCAATGCTCTTCTCTTGTGGGAAAGGTTGAATATCTTAATATGTATCCTTTAAATTTTAAGGAATTTATATCTGTTTCCAACAGTAATATTTCAAAATATGTGACAGAGTTTAATGAAAACAGCCCGATTCCTGAACTTGTTCACGATCTTTTATGGGACGAGTTGAAAAAATATTTTATTGTTGGTGGATTACCGGAAGTTGTAAAACAGTATATTCAAAAAAAGGATAATCTGGTAAAAGCATTTAAAAAGGTCCGGGAAATACAGAAACATCTTATTGCCGGTTATATGAGTGATTTTTCAAAATACTCAGGAAATGAAAATTCAAATCATATCTCCCAAATTTTTTATAATATTCCTCATCAACTGGTGCAATCCCTAGATTTCTCTGCGAAAAAGTTCCGGGTTAGAGAAATTATTCCAAAAGTAACGAAATATTCACAACTGGAATTGACAGTTGATTGGTTAGTTAAAGCAGGCTTGGTTATTAAAAACCATATTGTTGGAACTCCTAAAATTCCACTGAAAAGCTATCGAAAAGAAAACAGTTTCAAATTGTTCCTGTTTGATGTGGGAATATTAGGTTGTATCCAGGAACTTTCATTTGAATCTCTATTGAATCAGGATTATGGAACATGTAAGGGGTACTTTGCAGAAAACTTTGTTGCTCAGGAATTTGTATGTGGCGGTAATGGGGATTTATACTCATGGGTTAATAAAAATCCTGAAATAGAATTTTTACGAATAATGGACGGCAAAGTTATTCCCGTAGAGGTTAAATCGGTAAATCGTCCGAAATCAAAAAGCTTTACTATATACACAACTAAGTATAAACCGGTAAAGCAGATAAAAATAACAACAAAGCCTTTTATTAAAAGTGCAAATTTTTATAATTATCCATTGTATCTGGCTGGAAGTTTTTGAGTGTTATGGCAGATGGTTTTTCGGGAAGGTTTAGATCCCGATAAAATTCGTTCTTAAATAAGAAAAGTTTTATTTGATTTATGAATAACAGGAGAAAGTAATGAACGAAATATCTTTTCATGGAATTATTGAAAAAAGTAATGATATTTATACAGCTGTTTGCCTTGAACTTGATATATCTACTGAAGGACAAACACTTCAAGAAGCTAAATTTAATTTAAAAGAAGCAGTTGAAGGATACTTAGAATCAGTAAAAAATGATAATGAAGAAGACGAATTTATACCACGACCGGTACCTGAAGAGGTAATTGAAGAGTATTATCAACGATTTAAAACTTTGCTTAAATCGTCTGCAAATTCAGAATTTTACGAATTTAGTGAAAAAGCTTATGCCTCGAATTAATATTTCAAGCAAAGAGATAGAAAAAGTTCTTAGAAAATATGGTTTTCAAATTGCTGGAAGGAAAGGAAGCCATCAACAATTTAAAGGTTTAATAAATGGCAAGAAAAGAAGAGTTACGGTTTTAGGAAATAAAAAGGATTTTGATATAAAAACGTTTCAAAGTATGGTTCGTCAATCAGGCATGAAAGACCAAAATTTTTTTGACAAAAAATAGAATGAGTTTCGCACACAAACTTCTTATTCAACCTTGCAAACCTCTTATAAATAGAATTTTGCATATACCTTGAATCAAAATCATTAAGCTTTTAACACGGTTATGGAAGTCGTACGTAAATATTAAATCTACAGAGTATAAAGAGTCACGAAATAATATTGCATTGTGATTTCAATTCCGGTCAAAGTCATTCATGGCATAGTAATCATTAAAATCGCAATCTTCAATTAGATTCTATTATCACATATTAATAAATACTAATTCATTCAAAATAGTTTTTGAAAATATTGTTAATAAACCCGTCCCGAGAATTTTTTGGATGAAATGTTTAAGTTTTATCTATCTTATTTTAATGTTTATGGATTTATATAATACAATTTTATATCGCATTTAAACTTCCTGCTACTGACACGGAATGATCTATAATATGTAAAATTAAAAATAAAGTTATGTATTTTGTAAATCTTTACAAAAAGGAAGTTTGAAATGAATAAACAGGAACTTATAGCGGCGGTGATAACAAATAAAGATGCCGACCTTGACTAAAGCGACTGCTGAACGTGCAGTTAAAGCCGTTATAGAAGGTATGACTACCGGAATCAAAAAAGATGTAACAGTTCAATTGATAGGTTTTGGGACTTTCAACATTAAATCCCGTGCGGCACGCAAAGGACGAAATCCACAAACAGGTGAAGAAATCAAGATTAAAGCTTCTAAATCAGTAGGATTTAAAGCAGGTGCGGCTTTAAAAGAAGTTGCAATGAAGGCTCGGTGTCAGAAATAATGTAAATATTCGTCTTAAACTTAGATTTACAATATTTTAGCTTGTTAGAGTTTATGTCAAAGTTATAATTAAAATTTGGAATTGATTAAATAATAATGTTTTTAAGTAAATGGCAAAAATCCAAAGAATT
>JABMPI010000122.1 GCA_013203755.1 Bacteroidota bacterium | reverse complement strand
TTCTTGCACTCTGACCGAACTATATTCGGTATAAATTTTTCAAATTAGTTATTTAAGGAAAATATCATTAGCGCAAAAGTGAAAGCTTTAAATTCGTTTTCCATCCATTGATCCATTTTAAATCCAAGGAAAGTTCCCAGACCAATAATCGCCATCATTTCGAAACCAAGGCTGGAGTAACGGATGAATGTATCAAAGCCTTTGCGTTTATTTTGCTTTTGTTGTTTCATTGGTTGGAGTGGCACTTCCCATCGAGCAAGTTCCGGTAAATTCAGAACCCGGTTCTACCGAAAGTTTTCCGGCAGAAATATCTCCTTCAATTTTTGAGGTTGATTTCATTGTCAATAATTCTCTGGCAGTAACTTTCCCTTTTATATAACCCGAAATTTCAATGTTGTTACAATCAATTTCTCCTTCAATTTTCCCTTTTGGGCCAACTACCAATCGACCTTGCGCCGATATATTTCCAGCTAAATCACCATCAATGCGAATGTCGCCATTGGCAATAATATCACCTTTTATTTTGGTCCCTTCACTAATTATGTTGATGGATTGGTTTGAGTCTTCACCGTAAGGTTTTGAAGTTTGTTTTGCCATTTTACTTTTTTTTACTTTTTACAATTTTTTATTGAATAGCATCCTATTTGTACGAAATGATTAGGGGCTATGAAATTACAATTTTTTGCAACTTCAGCAAAAGGATTTCAACGTAATTCTGAAATATTATATATTGGTACAAATCAGTTCCAATTATAAATTGATTTGAATTTTAAGAGTTATAAAAAGTATAAAAACTGAAAACTGTGATTGTGTACATTTTTATTCCGTATCGTAAGCCCATTTTAGATAAACGCTACCCCAGGTAAATCCTGCTCCAAAAGCTGCCAAAATAATATTGTCGCCTTTGTGCAATTGTTTCTCAAAATCGTATAAACAAAGAGGAATTGTAGCAGCAGTAGTATTGCCAAATTTTTCTATGTTAACCATTACTTTGTCTTTACTTACGCCCATTCTGCGCGCAGTTGCATCAATAATTCGCAGATTTGCCTGATGTGGAACCAGCCATGCTACATCATCCGATTCCAGGTTATGTTTTTTCATTATTTCAGCAGCAACATCGGCCATGCTCGAAACGGCAGCTTTAAATACAGCTTGTCCTTCCTGATATACGAAGTGCTCTTGTCTTTCTATTGTTTCAATGGATGCGGGGCGCAATGAACCACCCGCTTTCATATGCAAATGGTGGCGTCCGAGACCGTCAACGCGATTTATGTAATCAATAACCCCTAATTCTTCGGTGGTTGGCTCAAGCAGAACTGCCGTTCCTGCATCTCCGAAAAGCGGACAAGTGGTGCGGTCGCTGTAATTGGTTATCGACGACATCATGTCGGCAGCAACTACCACTACTTTTTTGTACCGGCCAGATTCTATAAATTGAGTGGCTGTTGCAAGGGCAAAAATAAACCCGGAACAAGCAGCATTTAAATCGAAACTCCAGGCATTGTGGATACCCACTTTATCTGCAATAATATTTGCAGTGGCAGGAAATGGCATGTCGGGCGTAATTGTTGCACAAATTAACATGTCAATTTCGTCGGCAGAAGTATTGGTTTTATCGAGCAGGTTTTTTACTGCTGCTGTTCCCATATCACTTGTTGCTTTTCCCTCTTCTTTCATAATGCGTCGCTCCTTAATACCTATTCGCTGCATTATCCACTCGTCGGTGGTGTCAACCATCGTGCTTATTTCTTCGTTGGTTAAAATGTATTCAGGTAAGTAGGCTCCAACTCCTGTTATCGCTGCCCTAATATTAGCCATTGTTGTATTCTGTTAATTTAAAAAGAAACTAAACTATTGCTGTCTTCAATATAAAAAATCGGGTGCGAAGATAGAAGTAAAATTGGGTATTTACAAAAATTTGGGGTGAGGCTTAAGAAAAGCTTGTTCTTGCGTAGAACAATCAATGGCAGGGTTCGAAAAATCAATTATTTAGTTGATAATTAATTGTTATTCAAATTAGTAATTAGTGAATTTATTTGGATGATTTTTTTGATATGTATCGTCAATAAATTTAAGGGAATGAAGAGCTAAAATAAAAATGGGTTGGTTTTATATTTTCGCCAATTAAGGGCAAAAAAAAACCAGGTTAAAAACCTGGTTTAAACTGCAATGTCTTTTTGAATTACTTGTTTACCTCTGTAGTATCCGCATTCCGGACAAACAGTGTGGTATTTTACTGTTGTTCCGCAATTAGAACAAGTAGCAAGCGTTGGAAGAACGGCTTTGTAATGTGTACGCCTTTTGTCTCTTCTCGATTTTGATATTTTATGCTTTGGATGTGCCATAATATATATATGTATTTAATTATTATTTCAATTTTTTTAATGCATCCCAACGTGGGTCGGTTGTTATTTCCTCTTCCTCGTTTTCGAAGTGCATGTAATCATTTAATTTTTCAAGCATCTCTTTGTTGCAATTCCTTTTTCCATCTTCATTTTTAGGATGAACGTGTCGTAAAGGAATACTTAAAGTAGTGTATTCGTAAATTGGTTGAGCCAGGCTAATAAAATGTTCTTCGGGTAATACCCAAATTATATTTTCGCCTTCTTCGAACTCCTTTTCGCCAAATTTCACAAACATTTCTGTTTCGTGTTTTACCTTTTGCCGGTAGTTATCCAGACATCGATCGCAAGTAAGTTCGAGCCAGCCTTTAATTGTAAAATGTAGTTTAATAAATGCACTGCGTTTTTCCAGTGTCACCTTAATAAGTACAACTCCGTTAGCTACCAGACTCTCTTCAAAATGTTCAAAGAACGTATTGTCAACTTCAAATTCGAAATTGTGCGAGCCTTCATTAAGACCTTTAAACTCAATATTATATTTAGTATTCCAGCTCACATTTCCAAAAAAGTGATGCAAAAGTATAAATTTTTTATTAACACCCGAAAGATTCAATAAATTATTTCGGATTTCCTTTAATATGAATAAGAAAACTGATTTAAAATTTACTTTTGGAGAGGTAAGTTTTTAATATCTTAATGAATATTACAGGCAGGCGAAAAGATTTCTACTCTTAAATCACTTATTTAATACAATCCGAAAAGTTGTTCCTTTTCCAATTTCTGAAGATTTAATAAAAATTTTGCCGCTGTGGTAGATTTCTACAATTCTTTTTGCCAATGAAAGTCCCAGTCCCCAGCCCCGTTTTTTAGTTGAAAATCCGGGTTGAAATATTGTTTTGAATTGTGATTTTGCTACACCAATTCCGGTGTCGGTAATGTCAATATAAACTTGTTCTGCTTTTTCTTTTAATTTTATGGTGATCTTGCCATTGTTTCCCATGGCATCGATGGCATTTTTACACAGATTTTCGATAACCCATGAAAATAGCGCCGTGTTAAGTGGAGTTTCTACATAATCTTCTTCAGAAAAGGAAGTTTCGAAAATAACTTTACTGGACGAGCGGGTTTTTATATAATTAACCGTTGAACTTAAAACTTCAACCAAGTTTATCCGAAGCAATTCTGGTTTGGAGCCAATTTTAGAAAAACGCTCAGTAATTCTTTCCAGCCGTTGTGTGTCTTTTTCAAATTCTGAAACTAAACCTGAGTCTACTCCTTTTAATTTCAATAATTCAATCCATGCCATTAACGATGATATTGGTGTGCCCAATTGGTGAGCTGTTTCTTTAGACATGCCAACCCAAACCTGATTTTGTTCGGCACGTTGTGTGGCATTAAAAGCAAAATAGGCAACAACAATAAAAATTACAATTATAAAAAGTTGAACAAAGGGGTAAAACCGGAGATTACGTAAAATATTTGATTCGCGGTAATACAAGTATTGGTAATTATTTTCTGAAATATCTATCTGGATAGGTTCAGAATAGTCTTTCATTTTTTTTAACTCATTTGCCAATACTTCTGCTTTTCTTCCTTCTTTGTAATTAATGTTGGCATCCTCAATAATCGAAACTGAATCGACTATAATAATTGGGATAGTTGTGTTTTGTTCGAGTATTTTTAAAATTAAAAGAGAATAGGAAGTTGATAATTGCTCTTGTCCTGGAATTTCAGGTTCAGCAAATCTATTGGTAGCTTCAGCCCAAAGTTCTACTTTTTTGCGTTCTTCTTCTGCCATCTTTTGGGTTAGCCAATTGGTGTACGCCAGTGAGGCAACTCCTATTATAACAGCAATAAACAGCAGCAAAATTTTCCAACGACGTCTTTTAAGATAAATATCCAATGTGAAGTATTTTTAAACGAATTCAAGTTGAAAACGAGAGAAATAGTTATTTATTATTTCTTCAGAATATTCAAAACAGCTTTTACTATTCCTTTTGTATCAATCCCGCACTCTTTGTATAAGTCTTCTGGTGTACCGTGTTCAATAAATTTGTCGGGGATACCTAATAATTTAACCGATGAAGAATAATCTTTTTCTGCCATAAATTCAAGAATGGCACTTCCAAAACCTCCTCGAATTGTACCGTCTTCAACGGTAATTATTTGTTTGAAATTTTCAAACACTTCGGTTAGTAAAGTTGCATCTAGTGGTTTTACAAATCGCATATCGTAATGCGCTGCCGAAACTCCCTTATTCGCTAAGCTTTTTACAGCTCGTTTTGCAAATATACCCGATTTTCCAATGCTTACAATGGCAATGTCGCCCCCTTCCGCAAGTTTCCGTCCTTTACCAATTTCAATTTTCTCAAATGGTTTTTTCCAGTTGGGTTTTATGCCGCAACCGCGCGGGTAGCGAATTGAAAAGGGTAGATTTGTCTCTTTTAATTGGGCTGTATACATCAGGTTTCGCATCTCAATTTCATCCATTGGTGCCGAAACAATCATATTTGGAATTGTGCGCATATAAGCAATATCAAATGCGCCATGGTGTGTTGGCCCGTCTTCTCCCACCAGTCCTCCTCTGTCCAGACAGAATATTACCGGTAATTTTTGGATGGCCACATCGTGAATAACCTGGTCGTAGGCACGTTGCATAAATGTAGAGTAGATATTACAAAATGGTACCATTCCCTGAGTAGCTAGCCCCGCCGAAAATGTAACTGCATGTTGTTCTGCAATACCCACATCAAATGCGCGATCTGGCATCTTGTCAATCATCAAATTCATGGAACAACCAGATGGCATAGCAGGAGTAATACCAACTATTTTTTCGTTTAACTCTGCCAGTTCTAATAAGGTTTCACCAAAAACATTTTGAAATTTTGGTGCTTTATCAACTGGGCAATCACATTTATAAATCTCTCCGGTTTCTTTATCAAAAACACCAGGAGCATGATATTTGGTTTGGTTAAGCTCGGCATGTTTAAAACCTTTTCCTTTTTTTGTAATAACATGTAGAAGTTTTGGTCCCGGAATATCTTTTAAGTCATTTAAAACTTTGGTGAGATAAACTACGTCATGTCCGTCTATTGGGCCAAAGTATCTAAAATCAAAAGCTTCAAAAAGATTGTTTCCTTTAAGAAGCATGTTTTTTAAAGCATGTTGGTTTCTTTGAAGAAATTTGCGGGTTTTTCGACCCACTACATCTAACTTTCCAAGGCCTTCCCACACATCTTTTTTAAAGCGGTTGTAAGTTCCCGATTTAGAAATGTTTAGTAAATATTGATTGAGTGTGCCAACCGCCGGATCGATGGCCATGTTATTGTCGTTTAAAACAACTAATAAGTCAGATTTATTTGAACCTGCATTATTTAAAGCTTCAAAGGCCATTCCTCCTGTCATTGCACCATCGCCGATAACTGCAACCACTTTCCTATTCTTTTCTTGTTTTATACGAGATGCAACTGCCATTCCTAAAGCTGCAGAAATTGAGGTGGATGAGTGACCAACGCCAAATGAATCGTATTCGCTTTCTTCTCTTTTCGGAAAGCCACTAATTCCTTTAAATTTTCTGTTGGTATTAAATATGTCACGTCGTCCGGTAATAATTTTATGTCCGTAAGCCTGATGACCAACATCCCAAATTAATTGATCGTAAGGTGTGTTGTAGACAAAGTGAAGGGCAATAGTAAGTTCAACCACACCCAGACTAGAACCGAAATGCCCCGGGTTTGTTGAAAGAACATCGATAATAAAATTCCGTAGTTCGTTACAGATATCAGGTAGTTGTTCAATAGACAATTTTTTTAAATCGTCGGGTGAATTTATATTTTCAAGTAACATCCCTTTTACTTCATCCATCAGTTTGAAAAAATAATTTTAAAGATAACAATTCCTGAATTATGCTTTGCTCAATAAATTTTAAAACTAATTCATTGTAAGTTGTAAAAGAAATATTTTTAAACCGAATTTGAAATTATTTATTTGAAATGATTGAATAATTTAACTTGAAGAGTTGAGTTGAATAATTCGTGCTTATTTAGAAATAAATGAATTTATATGACAAAGACCATCAAGGGTTAGCATGTTGTCGGTTATTTTTATGTTTAAAGTAAGCGGTGCAATTAGCGAACTTAATCCTCCTGTAGCAACTACTGTTAGCTTTTCGTTTAATTCATTTTGTGTGCGTTCTATTATAGAATCAACTAATCCGGTAAACCCATAAACTATTCCCGACTGAATGGCGTGAACCGTATTCTCTCCTAAAACAGATGGAGGACGTGTAAGAAGGATTTGCGGTAACTGAGCGGCTTTACCCGCCAATGCACTTACTGCTGTGAGAAGTCCGGGAGCTATTGCTACTCCTGCTATTTCCGAATTTTTACCAATAGTTGTAAAAGTAAGTGCAGTACCAAAATCAACCACCATTGTCAGGTTTCCAAATTTCTGATATGCGGCAACTGCATTGGCAACCAGGTCGGAGCCAATTTCTTTAGGGTTAAGAATTTTAATAGGGAGTTTATTGTAAATATCCGGGTTTACAGAAACCACTTTTGTGCCGGGCAATAATTCAGAAAGCATTTGGGTAAAAGGTGATGCTAGAAAGGGGACAACGCTACTTATTATAATTTCATCTAATTCTGAACGGTTGATTTTTCCTGATTTCAGCAACGATCGAAAAATCACTTCGTACTCATGGGCAGTTTTAGATTGATCGGTTTCAATTCGCCAATGGTTTATCCATGTATTACTATTATGAACCCCAAAAACAATGTCTGTATTTCCTATGTCGATAGCAAGTAACATATCTTATTATTTTGAAACAAACTTAAAAGATTATCTTTTTCTAAATATTTTTTGATGGGTTTTTATTAAACGATTCAAAATTAAAGGAGTTTAACGATAAAATATGGCTAATAAATTCGATTTTGAAAATAAGTTTCAAAAAAATATAGGATTTTAGAAAAATATTCAGAAAAAAAGAACGTTGTTAGTTTTGATTTATGAAATTGCAACATAATTGTTTTCCTCGTTGGAGGTGTTATTTGAATTCTGAAAAAAAATGCGTTAATTTAGATTTGATTGCTTTTTACATTTAATATCGAGTACAATGCAAAATATTAAAAATCCACTAATTTATATTGTTGAAGACAGCATAGTATATAAAGATTTGATTGTTGGATACTTGCAATCAAAAAACCTTAAGAACATAAAAGTTTTTAAAACTGGAGAGGAGTGTTTAAATGAAATTCACTTGAAACCCGACATTATTGTATTGGACTATTATTACGAAGGAATTAGTGGATTGGAGATAATGAAGAAAGTGAGTATAGAGAGACCCGAAATTGATTTTATATTTTTAAGTAGCCAGAACGAGATTAATGTAGCAATAAAAATAATGAAGTTAGGCGCTGCTGATTATATTATTAAAAATGAACAAGCTCCATACAGA
>JABMPI010000121.1 GCA_013203755.1 Bacteroidota bacterium | reverse complement strand
GTCAGCTATTTTTTTTTTAAGGTAAGCTGTGCTATCCGAATTATTGCCAGCTCAATTAACAAGCGTTTGTTCTGACTTAATTTGTATTGATTATCGCACTCGTTACTAATTAACAGCGCATCCAATAAAAAACTACCATCCGCTGCAAGAGCCTGTTGTTTATAGCGTTCCTTTATCTCGCCACCCACTTCTAACAATTGAACTGTAACCGTATCTTTACAAACCAGCAAATCTCGTAAATGACTACTCAATCCGGTAATAAAATGGTGACCATCAAAACCATGACTCAAAATATCATTAAAAATAAGCATCACCTGAGTAACGTCATTTTTCAAAAACTGGTCAACCAGTTTAAAGTAGTAATCGTAATCCAACACATTTAAGTTGGTAATTACGCCCTGATAAGTAATTGATTTTCCTGAAAAACTTACAATTTGGTCGAATATGGAAAGTGCATCGCGCATGGCACCATCGGCTTTCTGTGCAATAATATTTAGCCCTTCACTTTCTACTTCAACATTTTCGCTTTTTGCCACAAATTCCAAATAGCTGGTAATGTCGGAAACGCCAATTCTATTAAAATCGAATATCTGACAACGCGACAAAATAGTTGGAATAATTTTGTGTTTTTCGGTAGTAGCCAATATAAAAATAGCATGTTTTGGCGGTTCTTCCAATGTCTTCAAAAAAGCGTTAAAAGCCTGCGACGAAAGCATGTGAACCTCATCTATAATATACACGCTGTATTTACCCATTTGTGGCGGAACCCGAACCTGGTCGGTAAGGTTTCGAATATCGTCAACCAAATTATTCGAAGCTGCATCTAATTCATGAATATTAAACGAGCGACTGCTATTAAAAGACGTACACGAATCGCACTGGTTGCAAGCTTCGTCTTCGGCAGTTAAATTTGTACAGTTTATAGTCTTTGCAAAAATACGCGCACAGGTGGTTTTACCAACTCCACGCGGACCACAAAACAAATATGCATGAGCCAATTGATTCCCTTTAATGGCATTTTTTAAGGTGTTGGTAATAGATGCCTGGGCAACCACCGTCTCAAATGTATCGGGCCTGTATTTTCTTGCTGAAACAATAAAATTTTCCATATTCTCGCTATACCGCTGTAATTGCCCAAAGATAATTAAATCTCCTTTTTATACTACGTTTTTTTATTAACAACAATTGTGGTAATTTTAATTTTAGTTGATATGCAAACGGTTAGTCATCATGAAACATTTAGTACTTTTTATCACACTCCTTTTTTCAATGCAAATTAATGGGCAAACCAATAAGCTGCACCAATTTACCGCTACTACAATCGATAGTAAAGTTTTTGATTTCGAATCGTTAAAAGGGAAAAAAGTGTTGATAGTAAACACAGCGTCGGAATGTGCGTTAACCCCACAATTTAAAAAGCTGCAAGAACTTTATGAAGAATTTGGTGGCGACAATTTTGAAATTATAGGTTTTCCATGCAACGATTTTGGAGAACAAGAACCAGCGGACAATGTGGAGATAGCCGAGTTCTGCACAACAAAATATGGAGTAACTTTTCAGATGATGGAGAAAATTTCTATTAAAGGAGAAAATCCACATCCTATTTATAAATGGCTAACAAGCAGTAACGAAAACGGAACTTTGGATGCAAAAGTAACCTGGAACTTTCAAAAATTTATGATTGACGAAAATGGAGAAGTAGTTGATTTTATTCCTCCGATTAAAAGTGCAAAAAGCGACAGAATTATTAATTGGTTGAATGAAAAATAGTACAAATCAGGCAAAAACTATGGTTTATAAAATTATTCCGCTCTGCAAATTTTTTACTTTCCGATTTTGTATTTCTTATTTATCCGATATTTACAAATTATCTTCTCGTTACCACTTGTTTAATGAGCCGATGAAGTTGCTGCTGCAGTAATGGCTACCGAAGCTGCAACAGCCTGAGCAGCAGAAATAGCATCAGCCACAGCATGCGACATCTGATTTTCCACCATCATTTTTTTCAAATGTGCGTTTGCCTTTTTTCGCTTTTCGCGTTCAGGAAAAATTCGGTTTAATAGCCCCGCAGGTTTTAAAAACGAGAGTAGCATTATTTCATCTTCGGAAACCGACCCACCGAAAACCTGCTTTTCTATTTCAATTACTAATTTGGAAACTACTTGTTTGTTAACCAAAACCGGTTTCTTCCACTTAAAAAACAAAAACTGTTTAGGCTCCATTCGAATAATTCTTTTTTCAACTAAATCTTGCTGAACCTCTGTACTAATCCGTTTTATTGAATATTGAAATTTTTGAATCCAGGTTGAAATCCTTAACGACCTTTTTGATTTTCCAATTTTCTCCAATAAAAAGCGGTAAAAGTCATTATCCGATTTCAAACTCAAAACAATAACTCTTTTGTTATCGAATTTGATGTTCTTATTCTGATAAAGTTCCAGAAACAAACTTCCAACCAACACATAATTTATTGCCGTGTAAGAAGCAGCAATTACTCCACCCTTCTCGGGGTGAATTGCAAGTAAATATAATTTTTGAGACAAAGGAATTGGTTCGTTCATTTTTTATTGATTTTGATTTTTTATTTCTTTCTTTATACGTAATATATTATTGCGTTAAATTACAAAGATTAGATAAAATCAACTAACATTTTTAAAGGATAATTTTCATGAAAAAAGGATTTGCAAGCGATAATAATTCGGGAGTTCACCCAGCCATTTTTAAAGCTATGGAAGCAGCCAATATTGGCCATGTTGTTGGGTATGGCGACGACCTGTTTACACAAAAAGCGATTAAAATTTTCAAAGAACAGTTTGGCGAAGAAACCGCAGTTTTTTTTGTTTTTAACGGAACCGGAGCTAACGTACTTAGTTTATCTACAGTAACCCAAAGTTTTAATTCGGTTATTTGTGCCGAAACTGCGCATATTCAGGAAGACGAATGTGGTGCTCCGGAAAAATTTACGGGTTGCAAATTACTGCCCGTTGAACCTGTAAATGGCAAATTAACTCCCGAAACAATTCTAGCTCATTTAAAAGGGTTCGATTTTGAACATCATTCGCAACCGCGTGTAATTTCTATTTCGCAGGTCACTGAAATGGGTACAGTTTACC
>JABMPI010000120.1 GCA_013203755.1 Bacteroidota bacterium | reverse complement strand
GTTTGAAGAGAGAATGAAGGCAATTCTAAACGAGCTGGCAAAAGTTGATAATGTAATCTTATTTATAGATGAAATTCATACAATTGTTGGAGCTGGTGGAGCAACTGGCTCGTTGGATGCTGCGAATATATTAAAACCTGCTTTGGCACGGGGCGATATTCAATGTATTGGTGCAACTACATTAGAAGAATACAGACAGCATATTGAAAAAGATGGTTCACTGGAAAGAAGATTTCAAAAAGTTATGGTTGAGCCAACAACAGTAGATGAAACCATTGAAATTTTAAATAACATTAAAAGCAAGTACGAAGATCACCACAATGTTGAATATACTCCTGAGGCAATTGAAAGCTGTGTAAAATTAACTGCCAGATATATTACAGATAGATTTTTACCAGACAAAGCAATTGATGCTCTGGATGAAGTTGGATCGAGAGTACACATTTCAAATATTAATGTTCCGAAGAATATAATTACGCTCGAAGAAAAAATAGAAAAAATAAAAGAGGAAAAAATTACGGCTGTAAAAAGTCAAAATTTTGAATTAGCAGCCGATTTTAGAGATAAAGAGAAAAATCTATTGCAACTTCTTGACACAGAAAAAGATAATTGGGAAAAAGAATTGATAAATCATCGGGAAATTGTAGATGAACAGAAAGTTGCAGAAGTAGTTTCTATGATGTCGGGCGTACCGGTTCAGCGAATTGCACAAGCAGAAGGCAAACGTTTGATGAACATGTCTAAAGATTTGAAAGACAGAGTAATTGGGCAGGAAGAAGCGATAACTAAAATTGTAAAAGCTATACAACGAAATCGTGCTGGGTTAAAGGATCCGAACCGACCAATTGGTTCATTTATATTTCTAGGACCAACCGGAGTTGGAAAAACACAATTGGCTAAAGTACTTGCAACCTATCTTTTCGATAGTTTAGATTCGTTGATTAGAATTGATATGAGTGAGTACATGGAGAAGTTTTCTGTATCGAGAATGATTGGGGCTCCTCCGGGATATGTTGGCTACGAAGAAGGTGGTCAATTAACGGAAAAAGTTAGAAGAAAACCGTATTCTGTGGTTCTTTTAGATGAAATTGAAAAAGCACATCCTGATGTTTTTCATTTACTTCTACAACTTCTGGACGAAGGTACTTTAACGGACAGTTTAGGTAGAAAGGTCGATTTTAAGAATACCATAATTATAATGACCTCCAATATAGGTTCGCGCCAATTAAAAGATTTTGCACGAGGAGTTGGTTTTTCAAACAATAAATCGGATGAACAAGAGAATGACCATGCGAAGTACATTATTCAAAAGGCATTAAAAAAAGCATTTGCACCCGAATTTTTGAATAGAATTGACGATGTTGTAATGTTTAATAAACTTGACAAAAAACAAATCCATAAAATTATTGATATTGAAATTGAAGATTTATACAAACGTGTTGAATCGTTAAATTATAAGTTGAAAATTTCTACTGCTGCCAAAGATTTTATTGCAGAAAAAGGATACGATCCACAATTTGGTGCAAGACCTCTAAAAAGAGCTATTCAAAAATATCTGGAAGATGAAATGGCAGAAATAATTATTAAAGCTTCTATAACAGAAGGAGACACAATTTCTGTAGGATTTGACAAGAAAAATGAAAAACTCTTGATGCGAATTTTAACGAAGAAAAAGGAAATAAATTGAGGGACAAATAAATTCAAAAAGAAGCCTGTTAATTCAGGCTTTTTTTATGCTTTATATTTTATAGTCATCAAAGTAATATCGTCAATTTGTTTTGCTTCACCTCTATATATTTCGAGACTTCGGTCAATTCTAGTTACTAGATTTTTGGGGTCAGAACCAACTAAGAATCGAATATTCTCCATAAATTTTTCGCTTCCAAATTGAATATTTTTTTCATTTTGAAGCTCAGTTATTCCATCGGTATACATAATTATTGAGTCTCCCTTTTCAAGTGTAATTTTTGAAACTGAGTAATCTTTGTTCGGATAAAGTCCAAGTGGTAATCCGTGTGACTCACTTAGTTCAACTATCTCGCCATTTAATTTTAATATATAAGTTGGACAATGAGCTGCATTACAAAATTCTAATACGCCTGTTTTTATGTTTAATACTCCTAAAAACAACGTAAGAAAAAATTGATGTTGGTTGGTTGTATACAATTCATTGTTTGCTTTTTTAACAATTTTATTAGGAGTAATCAACACAGAATTACTTTTAATTATGGTTTGAGCCACACTCATAAAAAGTGCTGCAGGAATGCCTTTCCCACACACATCTCCCATTGTAAAAATCAAATTATTGTCATCTAAAAAAAAGTAATCAAACAAATCGCCACTCACAATTCTGGCTGGTTTATAAATCGCAAAAATATCCACCCCGGAATTATCTGATATATCGGAAAAATCAGTTTTTATTAAACTTCGTTGTATTTCAGACGCTTGCATTAAATCTTGTAAATGCAGCTTATTACGTGTTTCTTCTTGTGATTGGTTTATTTTAAATTTTTCGTGCCACTTTTTTAAATAATCCAAACTTTCAGAAACCAGTATAATCTCGTTCATCGAATTAATCTCAACCTCGCCAGACAAGTTGCTGAATTTTTTAAGTTGTGAAGTAACCGTACTTAATGGTTCAATTAATTTATTTGTAATGTAAGTTACAATAAGGTAAACTGCTAATATACCTATAACCGAAAACAATAACATTCGAAGCATAACCAGATATAACGAATCAAATAGTTCGACATATGGAATTGCAATAACTAACGTCCAGTCTATTTCCTTTAATCGGGTATAATAAGTCCAATGCTTTTCAAAGTTCCGATGCTCGGGATATGCAATAAGTTCGCCAGATAAACCTTTGTCCAGAATTTCCTTAACATTCGTTTTTTTCTTATCGTAAACATTATCTGGCAATTCCAAAATCTTTCGGTTTAACACATAGTCTTTAACGGGATGAGTAACATAACTTCCATCTTTCGCGAGTAAAGTTGTAAAACCATTCTCCCCAATTTTTAAACTATTTATTGTATCATTTAAATCGGCTAATGACAATTCACATATAACTTGTCCAACCTTTTTAATTGTATTATTTTTATCTTTTACATAAACAGGAGAGTAATAAGACACTACCATATTTTCATTAAGATAACATGTGAAAACTTCTGTCCAACCAGCCTCATTAAATGCTGTTATTTCTTCAAAAATCCGCTTTTCATTTATACAATGGTAATCTAACTTATCTTGTGCTTCAAAAACAATTTCATTCTTACCTCTAAATGCAAAGTAGTTGTAATGCTTAATTTCCGGCATTCCAGAATCGATATTAACACGCATAGCATTTAGAAAAGAATATTTTTCCATAATGCTGGTTATTAGTATTTCCGGATGATTATTCTGTGAGTAGAATATAATTTGATTTGATACATTTGAAGCAATTTCACGTGTGACAACTAACTGCTTTTCAACGTTCCTAATTACCTCAGAACTTAATCCAACGGCTTTGCTTTTAATACTTTCCTTAACAATTCCCTGATTGAAAAAGTAAGATATTGCCATAAAAGACATTA
The DNA here is from genome assembly GCA_013203755.1 of Bacteroidota bacterium. Lineage (GTDB taxonomy): Bacteria > Bacteroidota > Bacteroidia > Bacteroidales > Prolixibacteraceae > Draconibacterium. The sequence goes on along the minus strand of JABMPI010000120.1, from coordinate 730 downwards.
ATATCAAAACTACAGCAGCCGAAATATAAATACTTAATCTATACGCTATTGATTTATGTAACATTCTGAATTATTTCCTCAAAGTAAGTTACAATTTAAGGATATTTTTTTGATATGAACCAACTATACTTAAATCATTTTCAACCATTTTCTTGTACCTTCAAACTGGCAAGAAAACGTTACAAATTTAGATGCATTTTTCAAGGCCAACTCAAATTGACCTGATTCTAAAAAATGGTAACAAAAAGCTCCATGAAGAAAATCACCGGCACCGAGGGTATCAACTACATTAGTATTTTCCACTAATACTTCTCCCCTTTTCTCATCACTAAAAATTAGATTCTCCTCTCCTCTTGAAATGGCAATTTTTTTTATTTTTTTATTTTGAAGATATTTTAAAACCTGCTCAGTGTTCGTGCAATCTGGAGGGTGAAAATCTGCAGAGCAAATTGCAATATTGGTAAAGTTTAATAAATCAATATATTGTTGTTTCCAACTACCACAATCCATCACTACCGGAATATTTTTTTCATTGGCAATTTTTGCACATTCCAAGGCAAATTCAGGATAAAATCCATCCAGTAAAATTATCTCTGGATGAATGGTTTCAAACAGTTCTTTGGCAGAATAATCATAATTTTGTAATTCAGGATTATGAGTAAAAATATTTCTGTCGCCATTTTTTGAGGAGGTAATAACAGATGCAATAACCGGATTGATTGTTTGGTGT
>JABMPI010000119.1 GCA_013203755.1 Bacteroidota bacterium | reverse complement strand
TATTGCATCTGGATTATTATACAACTTGAGTCTCGAGAATGAATATTTTGCAAAAAGAATAATGATAATAGAAATGAATAATTGAATAAATTACGGTTTTGGGTGAGGGTTTGGGTGAGGCTCTTTTTTCCTACTGGGTGCCAAACCGTTACACTTGGTTAATCGTACCTTGAAAAGATGAAACTTGCGAACAAAGAAAAATGATAAATGAATCTTTACATACAGACTTGAGTATATGCAGAGGAGATTTCTTTGTAAAAAGTGGAAAGCAGAATTATAGAATAGGAAAATTATTAAAAGGAGTTCTAAGAGGATATACAATAAATAATGATGGAGAAGAAATTACCACACATTTCTTTATCGAAGGAGACCTTATTTCTGGGAACTACATTCCAAATATTCCTGCGACCATGAATTTACAAGCATTAGAAGATTGTCTTATTTCAGCGACAAACTACAAAGAAGTTTTTTCGCATGTAAATACAGACACAGATTTAACAAATGTTATTCTTTCAAATTTTCAGAAACTTAACAAACAAAATCACTCTAGAATAGAAGCTTTAATCGCAGGTGATGCAATGACAAAGTATAAATGGTTTTTAAATGAATATCCAAATCTTTTGAACAGAATACCACATTATCATATTGCTAACTTTCTCGGTATGACACCAACTCAATTGAGCAGAACACGAAAAACGTTTTCTCAACAAATGTAAACGAATGGCTAAAAACTATCTTTTAAATTCGCATTGAGATTTATTAATGCAATTAAAATTTAAAAATTATGAGTACAATGAAAGTTAATAAGCCAAACAGAGTTTCATATACCTACGAACAAACCATAAATGGAACAATTAAAGAAATCATGCCTTTATACTGTCCTGTTAAGGAATTAGATTGGTGCGAAAACTGGAATCCTAAAGCAGTGTATAGTAATTCAGGATTAGTTGAAAAAGACTGTATTTTTATTACATCACATGAAGAGACCGATATTGTCTGGATAGTCACCGATTATGATATTGAAAAAGGACATGTAGAAATGGTTTATCATGTACCAGGAGTACAAGTTACTAAATTGGAAATACAAGTTACGCCAATAACGGAAGATAAGACTAAAGCTGTGCTAACGTATAGCAGAACATCATTAAGTGAATTGGGCAACAAAGATTTAGAAGAATTTACAAAAGAAAACTATGATATTATGATGGATTCTTGGGAAAAAGCGATGAATCATTACTTAAAGACAGGAGAAATGCTGACAGGTTTGCCTAATTTCTAATACCAAAGGGACTGAAGAAGAATCATGGAATAAGAACAACAACCGCGAACAAAATCTAAAGAAATGATATTATTAACAACTGAACATCAAACAAACTATTTTAGAAAGCAGATATTCTTACGTATGCTCTATAAATTGTTGCTAATAATATTCCTGATTATTATTACATTATGTTCTTGTTCGCAAAAAAATCCAACAGTAAAAGATGAGATAATACCTTATAAAACACAAAATTTTATAACCATTGATGGCATATTGAATGAGCCAGTATGGCAAAAAACTTTATTTGCAGATGAATTTTATGACGAAGGCGACACTTACACCAATACAAAAGCCTTTTTTACTTATGATGCAGGAAATCTTTACGCTGCTTTCAAGTGCAATGTAAAGGATACCTTGTTGTTGCATAAAGATAGATTTGAAAAAGACTATGAACCAATTCTGGAAAATGAATGGGTTGCTTTTTGTGTTGACACTTACAATGATGGAATCACAGCTTATGCTTTTATTGTAGATGCTGCAGGTAATCAGTTAGATGGGGCATTAAATCCACCATCAAGAGACCTTTCTTTTTCATTTTCTTCAAATTGGACTTCGGCTATTAAGACAGAACATGATGGGTATATCGTAGAAATGAAAATTCCATTGGATAATTTACCCATCATATGGGACAAAGACAATGTGGAAATGGCTTTACAACTCATTAGACATGATAAGCAAAACAACCGAATGGTTCAAACTCCACTCACCAAAAATATTAGTCAATTTCAAAAAATAATACTTCAGGAAATAGATCAAACGCATCCGAAAAATTTGTCGGGAGTTAATATTTCAGAACGATTAGCCTACAAAAAATCAAAAATTGATGTTACCACTTTTATGGGAAGATGTCAAGGTGGTGATGCTTCGGTAATGGACTATTTGATTTTTAAAAAAAGAGACATAAACGGAGCAGACAATTCCAGAGAGTTTCATTTTAAACCGGAAAACGGATATATAAGCAAGGCTTTTGAAAATACCGAAGCTTTTAAAAACATTAATACAAATGTTGATTTTGAGACAATGTTGGAAAGAGCACAAACATCTGCTTTTATGGTGCTTCGGAACGATACAATTATTTATGAAAATTATTTTAACGGCTTTAACAAAGACTCAATCTTCACATCCTTTTCCGTTGCCAAATCATTTGTCAGCACACTGGTTGGACTGGCAATTTCCGATGGATACATTAAGAGCGAAAACGATAAAATAACGACCTATCTGCCTGAATTATTGGAAAAAGATACCCGCTTTTCGGATATTACCATCAAAGATTTATTAAGCATGAGCTCGGGCATTGCCTATTCAGAAGATGGATTCCCTTCCGATGATGACATTACCTATGTATCTCCTAATTTAAGAAAAGCAACATTCGAAAATGTGCGAATTGCAGAACAACCAGGTAAACATTGGCTTTACAATAACTATAACCCTCTTTTATTAGGCATAATATTGGAAAAAACAACAGGCAAATCTGTATCTAAATATACCGAAGAAAAACTTTGGCTTAAGATGGGAGGGAGTAATGCAAGCTGGAGCCTCGACGAGCATGGATTTGAAAAAATGGAAAGCGGTATTAATTGCAGTGTTTACGATTATGCAAGATTTGCCGTTCTTTTACTGAACAATGGCAAATATAAAGACACACAAGTTATATCTGAAACCTGGGTAAATAATGCTACACAGCCACAAAAAAGACCACAAGGATACTATGATTACCTTTTGGAAAATAATGTTTACTATAACTATTTCTGGTGGGGTAAGTTCCGTGACAATCAAGAATATGGCAATGACTTTTTCGGGCTTGGCAATAAAGGCGAATATGTGTATGTATGCCCTCAGAAAAAACTTACCATAATTAGATTGGGATTTGAATATGGCTTCACACCTGGTCCATTTTCGTGGCCTGAAATGTTTTTTCAGTTTGCAACAGATTTTAAGACAAGCTACTGAGATCTTGCTGAATGAATTAGAGAAATGGAAACGCACCACACCAGTCAATATAAGTAAGCTGGGGGGCAGTAGTATTCTAAAAGTTTGTACATTTAATAAAAAAATTTACGGTTTGACAAGGCAGTGGTTCAGAAATCCCGGCCTACTCATATTGGCAAATCGTTGTAGGCATTCCCCACATCCCGGGAAACTGGATTAATTTCTCAAGCTAACGACAAAAGGGAAAATTTGAATAAAAAATGAATAAATTTGAAAATATAAAGCACTAAAAATCAACACCAAAATTTGAC
>JABMPI010000118.1 GCA_013203755.1 Bacteroidota bacterium | reverse complement strand
CTATAAATACCAAAATAAACGTTTCTCCAAAATATTTCTGAATTACTTGACTCCTTTTACTTCCCAGTATTTTTTTAATGCCTATTTCTTTTGACCGTTTTAATGAAAGTGCATTTGATAAGTTCATATAATTCATACAGGCAATAAGCAGAATAATGACTGCAATAGCACTAAATATATAAACATACTTGATGTCTCCTGTTGAGCTGAAAAATTCAACATTACTTGTATTTAAGTGAATTTTAGTAATAGGAAGCACGGAATAGCTTACATTCTCTTCGAGAAAATGTTTCTGCTTACAAGCCGTTATTTTTTCCTCTAATTGAGCGATAGATACATTATTTTGAGCCCGGATATAGGTGGTTGGATTATAGTTGGTCCACACATCCATTTCTGTTATTCCAAAAGAATTAATGAATTCAATTGGAAGAATAAGTTCTGTCTGTATATGAGAATTATGCGGAATATTCTCCAAAACGCCTCTTACTTCAAGCAGTTTCTTCTGTCCAAATATTGTGATGGAAAGTGATTTCCCCATTGCTTCCTCTTCGCCAAAATATTTTTTACTTATTCGTTCTGTAATCAATACCGAATTAGGATCGGTAAAAACAGATGAAGGATCTCCTTTTAAAAGAGGGAAGGTAAATACATTAAAAAAATGCTTGTCTGACATTGCAATTTTTTCAACAAAACTTTGCTCTTTATATTGAATAAGTGAACTAAAATTATCAGGAACCGGCATAAAACAGGTGGCTTCTAAAACTTCGGGTATTTCTTCTTTAATTGCAGGAGCTAATAATTTTGAAGAAGCAGCTGCACGTTTATCATTTTCTTTTCGGAATACAATGTGTACATTATCAGCATCTTCATGAAAATTATCGTATGATAATTCATCCTGAACCCAGATAGTTATAAGTACAAAGCAGGCTAATCCGATGGCGAGCCCAAAAATATTGATGAGTGCATATTTTCTATGGTTTATCAAACTTCGCAGGGCTATTATAAAATTCTTTTTTATCATGGTTTGTTTCTTTCGATAAATTGTATTTAAGCTAGATTAGCTTGTTTGCTTTTGACTATTAATTGTGTCTTTTTGTCTGATACTTTCGCTTTGCTATTCAGACCTCAAAGATTCAATCGGTTTCGATTAGACGCTCTTAAACGTTGCTAGGTTACAATAAAACATCCAAAAAAATTGTCGAATAATTCTGGAATTATGGAGATTTAATCAATCTCCATTTAGGAAGTGCTGATTTTGGGAATGCCGCACAACGATTCCATTTATATAATTATTTAAAAATTCCTGCATTCAAATCATCTCCTATAGATTCAGGCTTTAAATGTAAATGTGCTTGAGGAAAAGTATAGCCTTCTGGTCCAATAAGGAAAATTTTATCTTCCTTGTTTATATTATGCTCCATAAACTTCTTATTACTTTCAGTTACGCCTTTGTTTCCCCAATTACCGACAAAATGTTTACAATCCGAAATTATAGAATTTGATATGGAAAACTCTATTTCACATTTAGGGTCACCTACCCAAAAGTAGTTGCAATTACTTACAATATTATTTTCGAATTTTAGGTTATCATCATTGCCCATCCAAAAAGCGCTTTCATAGGCATCGTAAATAATATTATTACTGATGATTGAATTGTCTATTTCCTGAAATAATAAAATGGCATTCCTGCATTGATAAAATACATTATGGTCGATATTAATGTCGGCTCCATGCGCCCAAATCCCACCTTGAATAACTCCTGAATTTTTAGCACCAACAAACATGCATTGGGAAACCTTAAGCCCTTCCAGCTTGGGATTTTCTCGTGAAATGGGGTAATAAAAAGCGACGTAAGGATTTGAATTTCCATAGAATTTAATCCCCTTGAATTCGGTATGGTTTGACGAAACTAAAAAACCGGTTGAATGCTTAAACTGAGTATCAGAGTTATTTGCTGACATAGATGCAATAACGGGCATTTTATGAGGTTTCCAAATCGAATCACCGGGTGATACTTCGGATTCAATGATAAATTTAGAATTTTCATCAAAAATTCTTACTGGATTAATATCGACTTTATCGTGTAACACATATAAACCAGGCCTCAATTTAATAGTTATTGAACCTGTTCCGGTAAGTTTATTGGCTTTTTCAACTGCCTTTTGAATTGACTTAAAGGGCTCTCCTTTATTTCCGGTATTCATATCGTCACCCTTTTTCAAATCGACATAAAAAACCTGGGCGTTAACGGATGTCAGCACAAAGAGTGAGACACATAAAAACATAATTACTTTTTTCATTTGTTTCATTTTAGAATTAATGTTTACTGTTTTTCATTTTGTTTCTTCAAAATTCAATATTAAACGGGGAATTTGTGCAAACAACTTGGTTCAATCCGGTTCAATGTTGTTCATGCCAATAATTTTATTGACTTTTGTTTTGAGTTATGAAAACCTATCCGGAATATAAAATCGTAAAAGAATGTTTGCTTTTAATTGAGAAACAACTTAATTGGGGTGACTCAACATTATGGCACAATGATGTTTTTATTGAATTAAGTGAAAAGATTCAGGAAAAAACAAAAGTGATTTTAAGTCCGACAACGCTTAAAAGAGTTTGGGGACGAATAAATTATGATAACGCACCAAGCATAAGTACACTAAATGCTTTAGCTCAATTTGCCGGTTTTTCAAATTGGCGAGAATTTAAAAACCAATCTACCATTAAAAAACCATCCTGGGTTGAAAGAAAAATCAGTCCAAACTTGGGTATAATTGTCGTCTCAGCGGCTTTATTGACTGTAGCATTTATTTCATTTTATTCAATGATAGGTGGTGTTGAGAACAAGGCAGAGGAATTTGATACTTCGGCTATATCTTTTAAAAGTAAATCTGTTTCAAAGGGATTACCTTGCTCGGTTGTATTTGATTTTGATTTAAAAAACATTGATTCGGATAGCCTTTATATTCAGCAGTATTGGGATCCAAGAAAGACTATTAAAATAAATAAGGAGCAAACTCAAGCTACCGGTCAATACTATTTCCCTGGTTATTTTAGAGCTAAATTATTAGTTGATGGTACCATTGTTAAAGAACACGACTTATTTATTAAAACCGAAGGATGGTTAGGAACTATCGACTATAAACCTATTCCAAAATACATCATTGAAAAAGATTTAATGAATGGGGGGAGCTTATCGTTTCAGCCATCTATTATTGATGAAATAGAAGCAAGAGAGAAACCAATTGCAACAATTTTTCACCGTATAGAACAATTCAAGGAAATTTCTGGCGACAACTTTGTTTTAAACACCAGTATTAGAAATGTGTATCGTGATAAATGGGCGGTTTGCCAAAAGGCAGTAATTGCTATTGTTGGTATCGAGGGTGGTTTAATGATTCCTTTTTCAATTCCAGGGTGTGCTTCTGAACTTGGCATGATGTTAAGTGACAAAATGATAAGTGGTAAGGAACATGATTTATCTTCATTAGGAATTGATTTATCTACTTTTAAAGATATTCAGATAAAAACAGTGAATAAAAACATAACTGTATTTGTTGAAGACACTGCCGTTTATTCAAACCATTACACTAAAAGTGTTGGCGACATTGTTGGAGTACAATTTTATTTTTTGGGTGCTGGAGAGGTGAAGAACATATCAATAAAAAACCTCACTGGTAGTACAACTTTATTAGACGATAGTTTTAATTCAAAGCAATAATATCTTCTCTTATTGTCTGAGTAATCTGGCACATCTATTCAGATATATCCATTTTGAAGAGCAAGCTCCTTCTTTTACAATTTGAGTTTAAAAAAATCATCTTCTGTAAGACCACATTCCTTAACCATTTCTTGGCAATAGTCGTAATTTTTTACTTCCCGTAATTGATGACCGTTACTGCCAAATGAGAATTTTGCACCTGCCTCTTTTGCCATATTAATAAATGGTTTTTTAGGGTATTGATAAATGCTATTGATTTCAAAGGCAACAATATAATTATTTTTGGATTCTTTTGCTTTAGGTCCATTGATAATCATAAAATTCCAAAATTTTTCTTCATTTGTGATTTCGTTCATAATTGTTTAATTAATTATTTCCGCTTTTCTCAAAAACATATTCATACAATTGGTTCTATGCTATTTCTTTCAAATCTAATAATTCTTGATTGACATTCTTTACCTTGTTTATTGTTGAAAAAGAACAGCAACGATCTTACAAATCTCAGCATATTTATATCCTTTATCTAAATAGCTCAATATTTTCTGATTTCTTGGCTTCATATCAACAATAACTATTTAGTAAAATAAAATTGTTAACTCTGACATTAATTAATTCTCTTTTTGTTGATGTATTATTTTTAGAGTATAATCCATTTGCAATGCAAATTATTTTAATAATAAATCAGTAAAAGCAGCACATATGTTTCATATTAATTGCTACCCTAAATATAATGCGAGATGCTTTCACTCCGACTGTTAGCCACTATTTTTTTTTTTAATTTCAATAATGTTATTGTCTCTATGCTCTATGTAAACTTCATATCTCAATAGCAGTGAATTAGTTCAACTAGTTCCATAGTTGAACCTTTTGACTAACGATTATGGTATGTTGTCGTGCGGAAGAACGAGGTGAAAACCTTCCGGTTTTCTGCGACTTTTATACGAGCCACAAACCTTTGAGAACCTCTGAAACCCGCATGCAATATAACATGTGTTGAACTAAACCCGCTTTGCGGGAGCTTATGCTCAAAACAATAAGTTTCCCACAAAATAGTAATATTTTATATGGATT
>JABMPI010000117.1 GCA_013203755.1 Bacteroidota bacterium | reverse complement strand
CTTTACATTTATTGAAAAACGCGATTTTAGTTGCTGCGATGAACCAGTAGTTTTCGAAAAGCTAAAGAAGTTGAATGCCAAAAATGTAATTCTTTGTGGAATTGAATCCCATGTTTGCGTTTTACAAACTGCCATCGATTTAAAGGAAGCTGGCTATAATCCAATTGTAGTAATGGATTGTGTTTCGTCGCGCTCAATAGAAAATATTGAACTGGCAAAAGAGCGTTTTCGTTTTGAAGGGATTATGATGACTTCTTACGAATCGATTCTTTTTGAATTGACACGATCGGCCGGTGCTCCTGAGTTTCGAGCCATTTCGAAGTTGGTAAAGTAACACCCGGAATTTTATTTCTATAAATTCAATTTAATTAATTCCATCCTGTTTATAGTTTGTTAATAAAGAGTTATTCAAATAACTCCTCTTAAAAAGAAAAACGAGTAATTTCAGACTCTTTATCTAATTAAAACCAAATTCAACATGAGCGGATTCTTTGGCTGTATTTCAAAAACGGACAGTGTTACTGATGTATTTTACGGAACCGATTACCATTCGCACCTTGGCACAAAAAGGGCTGGAATGGCATTTTTCAATAAAGAAAAGGGGTTTCAACGAGCTATCCATAGTTTAGAAGATGGCTATTTCAGGAGTAAATTTGAAGGAAACCTCAAAGGTTTTGAGGGTAACAGTGGCATTGGAATTATTAGCGACCATGAGGCTCAACCAATTGTTGCGAATTCGCATTTGGGGAAATTCGCGATTTCTACAGTAAGTAAAATAAATAATGCAGATGAACTTGAATCAGAATTTCTGAAGAAAAACAGAACCTTTTCGGAGACCAGCCAGGGAAGTGTGAATCCCACGGAATTAATTGCGATGCTTATTGCCGAGGGGAAGGATTTTGTTGAGGGGATTGAAAATGTGTACAATAAAATAAAAGGTTCGTGTTCGATTCTGATTCTTACCGAAAAAGAGATTATTGCTGCCCGCGATAAACTGGGGCGCACACCAATTGTAATTGGGAAGAATGGCGATGGTTTTGCAGCTGCTTCGGAAAGTTGTGCGTTTGCCAATTTAAACTACAAAATTGACAAATATCTTGGTGCTGGAGAAATTGTTCGGGTTACCGCAGACGGAGTTGTTCAGTTGCGCGAACCAAACAAAAAGATGCAGGTTTGTTCGTTTCTTTGGGTGTATTATGGTTACCCGCCATCGTATTATGAAGGTATTAATGTTGACGAATCGCGTTACCGTTGTGGTGCCGCATTGGCAAAAAACGATGATGTTGAAGCTGATTTTGTTGCCGGAATTCCCGATTCAGGCGTTGGTCATGCAATTGGGTACAGCAACGAACGCAAAATTCCCTACACTCGGCCGTATGCAAAATATACTCCGACCTGGCCACGTAGTTTTATGCCTCAAAATCAGAATATGCGCGAACTGGTAGCAAGGATGAAACTGATACCAAATCCAGCTTTAATAAAAGGGAAACGGGGAATTTTTCTTGATGATTCGATTGTACGCGGTACACAGCTAAAAGACAACACCCGCGATTTACATTCGGAAGGAATAAAAGAGGTACACATGCGAATTGCCTGCCCGCCACTCACCTACCCTTGCGAATTCTTAAATTTTTCGCGCTCAAGGAAAACGTTGGAATTGGCTACACGCACTGCCATCCGCCAATTGGAAGGCACTGAGGATGTTGATTTGAAAAAATACTCAGATCCTGATTCGGAGGAATACAAAGCAATGGTAGAAAGAATTCGAAAAAACCTGGGGCTGACATCCTTAAAATTCCAAAAACTGAGCGACCTGGTTGAGGCGATTGGATTACCCAAAGAGAAATTATGTACGCATTGTTGGGATGGGTCAAGTTATTTTTAAGAAGTCGAAAGAAAGTCGCAATGTTTAGTCGTAGTGGGAAAGGTTGTGATTTTTTTTTGCAACAGCCAAAAAATATCCAATAAAGAATATTCAATAACCAATGGAAAAGTAAAGTTTGTTGAGCAGTATTTAAAAATTCAATATTGAGAATTCGTTATTGGATATTTTCAAACAAACGGCCGACCAGTATTTCAATACACAAATGAGTACCTAATTTGATATACTGGACGTAGAGACGCGCTGTCATGCGTCTTTACAAGATTTATTCACGGAAATTCCGTTTGTTGTTGTAAATTTAGGTTGCTATATTTCTTATTAATATGTACAACAACCTAATAATATATTATTTCACCGGAACAGGAAATGCTTTGGCTGCTGCCAATTGGATTGCTCAAGTTGCTCTTACAAAAGACATTCAGGTTAAAATCAGAAAAATTACACCTTCGTTAAAAGTTGCAAAAGAGGAGATTCCTGAAAATACATTAATTGGTTTTTGTTATCCTACTCATGGATTTAATGCGCCTCCGGTTGTAATTGATTTTTTGTTACGGTTTCCCAAACTACAAAACCAAACTTTTCTTTTGAACACCCGCGCCGGAATGAAAATATCGAAACTTTTTCTACCTGGATTGAGTGGATTGGCGCAGCTTTCACCAGCTTTGATTTTAAAACTAAAAGGATTCAAAATTGTTGGATACCAACCCATGGATTTGCCTTCGAACTGGATTTCCATCCATCCGGGAATAAGGCAAAAAGTAGTAGATTCCATTTTTAAAAGGTGCGAACGAATTACCAAACAATTTGCTGAAAAAATACTTTCAGGACAGAACGTTTACAAAGGTTTAATTTCGTTGCCAGTTGATTTGCTGATTAGCCCAATTTCAATTGCCTATTATTTCTTTGGGAGGTTTGCCCTGACTAAAACCTTTGTTGCAGACAACAATTGTAACAACTGCGGACTTTGCGAAAAAGAGTGCCAGGTAAAAGCTATTTCCATAAAAAACAATCGCCCGTTTTGGACACATAAATGCGAAAGCTGTATGCACTGCATGAATAGTTGCCCACAGCGGTCGATTCAAACTCCTCATCTTTTTGTGGTAATAATTTGGTGGTTGGTATTTTCTGTAATTCCTATGTTTATTATGAAGGAACTGGTTAAAAACAGTCCGGTTTTCTCAGAATATTTTAATCTTATTTTTAACATTGTTGTTTTGATTACCGGATTACCGATCATCTTTTTCAGCTACCGGATTCTTCATTTTTTAATAAAACTCCGTTTTTTCAATTGGCTAATTACATATACTTCGCTTACTAAATTTAAATTCTGGAGAAGGTATTTCGCCCCGAAAAAGTATTTGGATGTGAAACCAAACTAACCTAAAAATTTATTGGATACATTTCCTGATGGGACAATTAATTATTTGAAAACCTCAATCCTTAGAAACAAACATACCTTTCTTCTATAAAAAATAGTTATTTTCGCCCTTCGAAAAACAAAAAGAAATGCTTGAAATATGTGCCATTGCTTCTGGTAGTAACGGAAACTG
>JABMPI010000116.1 GCA_013203755.1 Bacteroidota bacterium | reverse complement strand
ATATTTCTGTTTTTTGAAAAAAGATCTACAAACTCATCCAGCTTATTATTAAAACTATTGGGGATTTGAAAATAGAGTTCTGTGGCCGGGTTGTTGCAAATTTGCAAATCGTTTTGCGAAGAGATTAAAACAGAAAGGGTGGGGGGGATTTTTTCTCTGCTTTGTTTTTTTAGGGCCGGAACATCAATGGGATCAACAAATTCTTTCGAATTATTTAAGATAAACAACAAGCGTCTTTTAATTGAAGTAAGTTCTTTAAACGGCAGATAAAGATCACTTTCAAGATTTTCTATTTCCAGCTCATCAATGTAATATTCTGTATCGTTTAAAGATTTCAGTCTTTTTAACAGCATCTTGTGTGTTAAAGCTTCTTTGCCAACATCTACCAAATTAATTTCCGAAAGCACAACAAAAGAAGTCTCGGTAGTTTTAACCTCAATTTTTAAGGGCGCACCACATTTCCCCGAAACAGTTAAAGTTAAAGGAGCTTTTTCTATATCGAATTGATTTATTTCATTTTTAACAAAAGTTCTGGTTTCCTCTTTTTCTTCATGTAATTTTATCTGTGCATCCTTTCTTTGTTCATCTGTTGAATAGATATTTACGTCAGAAAGATGTTGGATAGAATTGCTCATTGGATTGTCGATAAACATATTTTTGTTAATCTCACCCTTTAAAAAAGCATTGGAAAAGTCGCGGTTAAAAACCTTATGTAAATCGCTGTTGTCGTTAATTAGCCTGTTATGGTTATAAAAACTGTCAATCTGTTTTTTCCACGAATTTACAACTGTATATACGTATTCAAACTCCTTTATTCTTCCTTCAATTTTCAGCGAATCAACCCCTGCATTGTTAAGTTCTTCCAGGTCGAAATAAGCTGAATTGTCTTTCAAATTAAGCGGGTAATCTTTGCCTGCATCAATAGTTTCATATTTGTCTCTGCAGGGTTGACTGCATCTTCCACGGTTTCCGGATTTTCCTCCATGCACCGAACTCATATAACAGATGCCCGAAAATGAGAGACAGTAGGAGCCATGTACAAAAACCTCGCTTAAAACATTGTTTTTATGCCCAATGGAAGTCAGGTTTTTTATCTCATTAATATTTAACTCGCGCGACAAGTTTACGCGGGTAGCAGCAAGTTGACTTAAAAACTGTACCTGCCCTTTGTTGTGTGTAGTTAGCTGTGTAGAGGCGTGTGTTTTAAGTCCTTTAAAATAGTTCGATAGCAGATAGAACATTCCAAAATCCTGAACAATTACGCCGTCGATACTGGTATTAATTAATTTATTTAGTAAAGTGATAAGAGCCGGAATCTCGCTTTCTACTACTATAATATTTAGCGTTAGAAAAACCTCGCAACTGTGTTTGTGCGCCAATCTTAAAATCCCCTGTAAGTTGTCAAAGGTTATATTGGTTGCCCGGTTTCTGGCGTTAAACTTGTCCAGCCCGCAGAACACCGCGTTTGCCCCTGCAAGAATTGCAGCTTTTATAGAATCAACATCTCCACCCGGCGCCAGTAACTCTATTTTTTTCTTCACGGTGCAAATTAAAACTCTTATTTGGTAAATCTGCTAAGAATTGGATATGAATACCTCGTAGAAAATGTAGAAGTAACTATTCAAGACAAAACGAGTGCTTTTTTAATGAAGTTAGGTAGTGTATTTAAGGATGCAGATTTTTTTTATCGTTTTGAAATCCAACATTTTACACCGTGCTTTAGCCCGGTGGTGCAAAACCTTGTGAAGTCAATCGGCTTTAGCCGTTAATATTGCAACAATATATCTCACTCAATATAATGAATTAGAAACTCTAATTAACGGCTAAAGCCATCATCTCATTTGCATTATATTATCACCAAGCTGAAGCATGGTGCAAAAATAAGATGTGTTTACCCTGTTTATAACGGTAATAGAAGTTTGGTAAAATGCTGTTTCCCTTGTCGAAGAGAAACAGCAAAACGCGCCCTTCTTTGTTTATAAAAACTTCATTTTAAGAGCGTCTATTTTTCAGGAGTAGACTTCAGATTTTTAGAAATTTCCAATAGTGCAACTTCCGAAATCTGATGCTCTTTATGAGTGAAATCTGAAAACAGATCAAACCTTCCGCTGTTAAATTTCTCTACCTTCGACGATACAAAAGATGCGTATCTGTTAAAGTCATCCCCATCAAAACAACAAGGATCAAATTCATTTAATATCTGCACCTGAAAGCGATTTTCTCCAACTGAGCCTAAAACATACATATCCAAATAATTTATTTTTGAATACAATTGCTCGTAGGTTTGTTCGAAATCGCCATAATTTTTTTTTGGTTTTTCCAGTCGAATAAACATGGGGTAGGTGCCCGCAATCGGGAAACTGTAGTTAATTCTTGAATCTGCCGCTGCTGTCAGCGTAGTAGTCCAGCCACCGCCGCTAATACCAATCATTGTTACATCGTCAAACTTTTTATTTTCCGAATAGTTGATCATCGAAACGATAGGAGTTATAAAATACTGAATGGGATTTTCCAGATATTTAAACCGCTCGTGATTATTAAAAGGTATCGCTCCAAGTTTCTCCAGTTCAATAACTGGTTGATTATTTTTTCCCAGCAGTGGCATGCAAAAGGCATAAATTGTAAAACCCTCTTTTAAAAAATGTTTAAAGGTCTCTTTGCCATTAATAAAATCTCCACGGTGACCTTGATGGTACAACATTAATCTGTTATTAGAAACTTCGGGATGAAAAATATATCCAATCGATTTGATGTCATACTTTTGCGATATCTCAAATTGCTCTATGTATTCCAAATTACTCACATCTGCATAAGAATCATCTTCCACGCGATACACTTTTTCCGGCAGTAACCCGGGCAAATCCGAAGTTCCAAATACCAATTCGTTAAGCTCTGTTCTCAGTGAATCGCTGTTGTTGGGATTAACCGACAAGAGATTTTGAAGATTGATTTCAGGAAATACAATATCCGTATGAATCGCATCAACAGTTTCTTCTTCTTCCGCAAAATAATCATGAATACTTTCCAATAACTCATGAGGAAAAATCTCATGTTTTTCCATAAGAATTCCATAAGTTATCCCAACGATTACAAGTAGAATGTATTTAATGTATTTTTTCATTTTACTTATTTGAATTAATAAATAGGGTATGATGCATTTACATTATCACACATTGTGCATGTTATTTTATTATCTCAATTTTATGGCATATACGACGAATGGCTCGAAACAATTTCCTTAATCTTTATTGGTTCAGGCTTTTTAATAATCGTATCAAATCTTTTTATTTTGTTTAAATGAATTAATCTTTTTGACAATTTAGGATGCGTTGAAATTTTTTCTGCAAACCAGGACCAGAAACCACTTTCAGTAGATTCTTGCTCCATAAATGCTTCACTGTTTACTTTTCTCCAGATGCTTTTCCCTGATGCTAAAATTAAAAGTCCGGAAAGTGCACCTTCTGCATTAAGAGAAGATCAGATATTATCGCAGGTATATTCGCACGCCCTTGAATAAGCTCTGTATAGAAATGGAACAAAAAATGATGGGAATAAAATTAAGGATTTTAACATGTGATTTCTCTTAATATGCCCAAGCTCATGCCCGATAATAAACTCTATCGATTCATAACTATTTTTATACGCTTCATCTAAAACATCGGAATATAATACAATGTAATTATGACCTAAAAACCGTGTGGCAAAAGCGTTTAACAAGCCGCCGTTCTGAAGAATATAGGTATCTGGTATATTCTTTATGTTTAATTCTTTACACTGTTTTAAAACAATTCTATTAATATCTGCGAATTGTTTACCAGTTACTTTAATTGAGTTCCCTTTTAAAAACCCCACTAAAATTCCTAATCTGAAAAACAAGAAAATAACAATTAGCGGAATGTAAATTAATATAGGGAGAAAGGTTGCAAAATCAGGGCTTGACAGCGCGGCCGTAATTCCGAAATACATCAATGCATATCCAATTAATCCAAATAATATCATTAACGAAAAGTACAAATGCTCCTTTGGCTGAATAGTGTAGTCTGGTTTTTTCATTTTATTGTGGTTTTTTATGGCTGTCAAAATTAATAACATAATAGTTATAACAAAATGCAAATTTAAAATTCGTCTGATTTATCAAACGGCAAGTGATAATGTATATTTTTTTCATACAGCCTGTCCTGTTTTGTACGGTTGGAAACGTAGTTGTTTTACACGAGATTAATGTTGCCCTTAAGTGCGGAATAAATCTGATTTCCTACTATATTTACCAACCTAATCCCTCCACAAACCATAACTCGTCATTGCGAGGGCGGAGGAACGACAACCGAAGCAATCTGTTTCAAATGACAGAAGGTATTGATTTAAGGCACAATAGATAATTTAACCTCCAGTAGAAAATGAGATAAATATTTAAGTAAAACATTAAAAGATGAAAAGGAGAAACAACATATTTTTTAAAACTATTTTATTAATAGTGGGTTTTGGTCTGATTGCGATCTGCTCTGTGGCTAAAGAAAAACAACAGCCAAACGTTCTCTTCGTTGCCTTCGATGACCTTAACGATTGGCAGGGCTGCCTGTTTGGTCATCCACAAACGTACACTCCAAACATCAACCGCCTGGCAGAAAAAGGAGTGCTGTTTACGAATGCACACTGTGCCGGAACCATGTGTTGCCCTTCCAGAGCATCAATGATTACTGGATTGCGGCCATCAACAACAGGGATTTACAAAAATACCGACACGCCGCTTGATCTTTATAAAAATAAACAAACGCTAAATAAACATTTCAAAGAGAATGGTTACTTTGTTGCCGGTGCCGGGAAAATTCTTCATAAGTTTTATTACGAGGCTGACGATTGGCATGAATATGTTGGGAAGCACAATGGTAAAGATATAATTGGTAATCGTGAAAACCCAGAACCAGAAAATATTACCAACTTCAGCGAAAATATAATGTGGGGGCCTTTCAATTCGCCCGATTCGTTGACATTCGATGGGAAATCGGTGGAGTGGATTGCGGAGCGAATAAACCGTAAACACGATAAACCATTTTTCCTTGCCTGTGGAATATTTCGCCCACACATTCCCTTGTTTAATCCGCAAAAATATTTCGATCAACATCCTTTAGAAGAAATCAAACTGCCTTTAGTAAAAGACAACGATATGGATGATATTCCTCTGTCAGGTAGAAATATTGCCTACTCCATTACTAACTTTACCAAGGACGATGATTTGAACAACAGTGAAAACAAAGAACATGAAGGAATTAAAAAAGCAGGTTTGTGGGACGATGCCGTTCAGGCTTATCTGGCATCTGTTTCTTATGCCGATGCACAATTTGGAAGGTTGCTGGAGGCGCTGGAAAATAGTCCGTATGCCGATAATACAATAATAGTACTTTGGAGCGATCATGGCTGGCATTTGGGCGAAAAAGAACACTGGCGCAAGGCAACCTTGTGGGAAGAGGTAACACGTGTGCCGCTTATTATTTATGCACCAAATAAAGCTACAAACAGCAGATGTGCCCAACCGGTTAGTTTAATTGATGTTTACCCAACTTTAATTGAATTATGTGGTTTGCCACAAGTTGAGGGTTTAGATGGGCAAAGTTTAGTTCCTCAACTGGAGAACCCTAAAACCAAAAGAGTAGTTCCTGCAATATCAAGTTTAACTCCAAATTTTCATTCTGTGCGCGATAAACAATTTCGGTATATTTCTTATGGAGGAGGACAAGAGGAGTTGTACGATCATTCAAAAGACCCCGAAGAATGGACAAATGTTGCAAACGACCCTAATTATGTAGAAGTGAAAAACAAACTGAAAGTCTTTGTTCCGAAGAATGCTATTCCACATGTGAAAGGAAGTTATAATAAAGCGAATGAAAAATAGGTATATGAGAAGAACGGAAAGAAAAATAGAAGACGAAAACATAATAAATAAAATACTATCAGAATCAATTGTATGTAGAATTGGGTTGTTTGATGAAGAATATCCATATGTAATTCCTTTAAATTATGGATATAAAAATAATGCACTCTACATTCATTGTGCAGGCGAAGGAAAGAAAATCGATTTGATTCGAAAAAACAATAAAGCATGTTTTGAAATTGAAGAGTCGTATCAGATATTGGAAGATGAAGTTTCTTGTAACTGGACTACCAAATATCGTTCTGTAATTGGCACTGGGGATATTGAAATAATTACCGATTTTGATGAAAAGGGAAAAGGATTAGATGTGATAATGAACCAGCACGGAAAAATGGAAAACACATATTCTGACAAGCTGGTTAACAGGGTTGTAATTTTAAAATTGAATATAACGAGTGTAAGTGGAAAGCAGTCGTAAGAATGAAAAATTTGATTGAAATAGAATTGAAATAACAAATAATTACTTTTAACTAAATTGAATTAAGTGTAAAAAACAGATAGATTGCTTCGTCGTACCTCCTCGCAATGACGGTACTTAAAGGCAATTTGGGAGATCAGGCTGGCGGCTTCGCCACCAGACTGATCTCCTGCGAAAGCCATGGCTCGTCATTGCGATGGAGGAGGCACGACGACCGAAGCAATCTGTGGGCAGATCACCACGTACATAGAAAGAACGTAGTTGTGTGAAGGAAAGATTGGGGAAAAATGAAAATTTAAGTGTAATTGAGACACGGCCTGTCCCGATGAATATCGGGAACGACCGAAGCAATCTGTTGCAAACAGGAATAAAAAAATATTGAAAGTAAATAATTTAATAAATAAACAAGTATGAAAAAGATGAACCAAATAATAGCGGTAGCAGTGCTTCTGTTTTTAATCTCATGTACAGGAGGAACAGCTTCAAAAACAGAAACAAAACAAAAGAAAAGTCCCAACATAATTTTCATCCTCACCGACGATCAGGGATGGACACACACTTCGCACCGGGCTGACCCAAATATTCCTGAATCGAAAAGCGATTTTTTTGAAACGCCCAATATGGACAGGCTCGCTGAATCGGGAGTTTTATTCGTTGAAGGGTACGCGCCGAATCCAATTTGTTCGCCAAGCCGAAACAGTTTGATGTTTGGCCAAAATGGAGCACGACATATTTATAACAAAGATGCAGACTGGTATAAAAAAACTGCCGATTGGTTAACTATTCCGCGAGCGATAAAAAAGGCAAATCCCGATTATAAAACAGCCCACTTTGGTAAATGGCACATTGCAATGGTTCCAAAAGATGCTGGTTTCGATTACGACGATGGAATGACTTCAAACGGTGGTGGAGAAATATTTGGCGATGGATTTTTGAATGTAAAAGATTATACGAAAGCTGCCGATGAATATATGAAAAAAAATAATATTGGAAATCCTACAAAGGCAAAAAGGGGGGGGAAACCAAGTGGGCACTGGGATGATAAAAATGCCAAAGACATTTTTGGAATTACAAGTCGTGCAAAAGATTTTATGACTGAGAGTATTAAAGAGGGAAAACCGTTTTATGTACAGCTTTCGCATTATGCAGCCCACCTTTCTTTGGTTTCGCAAAAAGAAACTTACGAATATTTCAAAAATAAAAAACAGGGTGAACGTCATACAAACCCTGAGTTTGCAGCCATGTTAAAAGACCTCGATACTGGTGTGGGAATGATTATGGATTACGTAAAAGAACAGGGTATTGAAGACAATACTTACATTTTTTTAATGGGAGACAATGGCGGACGTTTATCTCTAAATCAAATTGCAGTTATCGGCGAAAACAAAGAATTGACTAATGCCTATTATTCCACCCAGCATAACCGAAATATTCCTCTGCGAGATGGAAAACACTCTTTTTATGAAGGTGGTTTGCGCGTTCCGTTTATGGCAGCCGGCCCCGGAATTAAAGCAAATAGAATTAGCAGAACTCCGGTAACCGGACTTGATTTTCTACCCACTTTTACAGAATTGGCAGGTGGAAATGTAGAAATGACAGACGCAATTGACGGGGGTAGTATGGTTCCCCTTCTTCATAATGAAAACATTGAAAATGTAGAACGAAAAAGCGAGTATCTGATTTATCACCAGGCATCGCACCGTCCTCCGAGAAGTGCGATCAGAAAAGACAATTACAAACTATTAAAGTACTGGTCAAAAGAATCGAAATATAAAAATACACCCAAAGTTGAACTGTTTAATCTTGCAGACGATTTGGGTGAAACGACTAACCTTATTGACAAACATCCGGAAATTGCAAAAGAGTTGGAAACTGAATTAAACAATTTCCTGAAAAATGTAAATGCTGAAACAGGCAAACGTGATATCGATGGAGCATTTTATCGTTTGATGGATGATTTAGCAAAAAGCAAAAAAGAGTAAATATAAATTTTTGTAACAAATTAATGTTCTGAATGAGTATGCGCACAGGGATTTAAATATTGACCTTCTTTCCTTTGTGTTCCTTTGTGTTCCTTTGTGTCATCTTTGTGAAACTCTGTGTAATAGTTGTTTCACAAAGTTTCACAGAGTTTGGATTAAGTTTCACTAAGAAAAAAAGTTATGAGAAATTATGGTTATATTTTATTACTTGTTGTTTGCTTGTTAATTTCGAATTGGAAAATAAAAACATATTATGGCTAAATTAAAAATTAGATTTCTTGCAGCAATCCTTATTATCTTCACTCTACCCATATCAAAGAATGTAAATGCTCAGCTTGAAAAGTACAATGTTAAATGGGAGTCACCAAGTGCGGATTCCTGGGGATCAATGCCAATTGGGAATGGAGATATTGGTGTTAATTTATGGATTACCCCTGAGGGTGAAATTCATTTCTACATTAGTAAAACAGATGCTTTTAGTGAAAACGGACGTTTACTAAAAATAGGGAAATTAAAAGTTCGCTTCACCCCAAATATTCTGAAAGATGCTGATTTTATTCAGGAGTTGGATCTGGAGTCTGGCACTATAAAGATTACCGCGCAAAAGGAGAATCAGAATATTAATCTGAATTTTTGGATAGATGCCAATAACCCCGTAATATCTCTCGAAGGACAAAGTTCTGTTCCGGTTAAAATAGAGGTTATTTATGAGGGTTGGAGGAATAATCGCAGAGAATTATCGAAAGTCGAAGCCACTTCGGCGTATGGTTTGGGTGGTTCTCCTGATCCAATTTTTGTAGAACCCGATGTTGTAGGATCGGTTGGCGATGGTTTAATTTGGTACCACCGAAACAAGCGGTCTATTTGGGGAAAAACAATTGAAGTGCAGGCATTGAGTGAGTTTGCTGATAACCTGAAAGATCCTCTGAAAGATAGAACTTTTGGAGCTTACGTTCATGGAAATGGCTTGGTAAAAGAATCGGATAAAAAACTGATTTCAAAAAAAGAATCGAAAGAGATTGAAATAACTATTTTCCCATATACAGCGCAAACAGAGAGTGCCGAAATTTGGAATTCAGTGTTACTGGAAACGGTTAAAAGTATTGAACAAAATAGTTTAGAACAACGGAAAAAAGAACATGTAAACTGGTGGCAAACTTTCTGGAAAAACCATTACATTTTTGTTGAATCCTCGAATAAATCAGAGGATGTGTATAACATGACCCGAGGTTATTTATTACAGCGTTATATGAATGCCTGTGCAGGAAGAGGAAATGTGCCCATCAAATTTAACGGATCTATTTTTACGGTAGATGTACCCAGACCTGTTAAACAAACCTTTGGTTTTGATGCCGATTATCGCGATTGGGGAGCATGTTACTGGTGGCAAAATACCCGATTGCCATACTGGGCAATGTTATACAGCGGCGATTTTGAATTAATGAAACCGCTTTTCGAAATGTATATGAAAGCATTGCCATTGGCGAAATTCAGGTCAGAAAAATATTATAAGCACAAAGGTGCCATGTATCCTGAAACCATGTATTTCTGGGGAACGTGGAACAACGAAAATTATGGTTGGGACCGGGAAGGGAAACCGAATGGGCTTTCAGATAATATGTATATCCGTTACGAGTGGCAGGGGGCAATTGAACTAATAGATATGATGTTGGATTACCACGCATTCACCGGCGACGACTCTTTTTTAAAGAATACACTGCTTCCTTTTGCAAAGGAAATTCTTACTTTTTATAACTTACATTACAAAAGGGACGATAACGGAAAAATAAAGTTCGATCCGGCTCAGGCACTTGAAACCTATTGGGAAGGAACTTTAAATCCCATGCCCGAAATAGCAGGATTAAAGCAAATTTGTAACAAATTGCTGCGGCTTGACGAAAAGCTTATGGGAAAAGAGTTAAAACAACTCGCTAAAAAAATACAAACAGAACTACCCAAATTACCAATTGCGGATGTGAAAGGGAAAAAAGTGTTACTACCTGCCGAAGTTTTGGGGCCAAAGCGCAATCAGGAGAATCCTGAAATGTATGCTGTGTTTCCATATCGGCAATTTGGTGTTGGGAAACCAGATATTGAAATAGGTATAAATAGCTACAAAGCACGCGTGCATAAAGCGGTTAATGGGTGGCAGCAAGATGGAATTCAGGCTGCTCTGCTTGGATTAACGGACGAGGCATCGAATATCGTACTCAATAATTTCAATACAAAACATAGAGGAAGCCGTTTCCCCGCTTTCTGGGGACCTAACTACGACTGGGTACCAGACCAGGATCATGGTGGAGTAAATATGCGTACACTGCAAAATATGTTGATTCAAACCGATGGCGATAAAATTCTGCTGTTTCCGGCCTGGCCAGATAAATGGGATGTTAATTTTAAAATTCATGCACCCCGGAATACAACAATTGAAGGGAAATTGAATAATGGAAAACTAACCGGATTAATAGTTACTCCGGCCAATCGCAAAAAGGATATTAAAAATTATTTGAAGTAAAATTATAAACCGGTAAAATATTCTTGATTCAGGTAATAAGTACAAGGAATAATAAATTGTCGCATCTAATAATTCACTCACCCCACGTCCGCTTGCGGACGTTGCCCCTCTCTTCGCGAAGAGAGGGGAAGAGACAGCCAACTGGCTGACGAAGGGGTGAGTCAATAAACGGGAATTGTTGAAATACGACATTTTATAGTTTGGACTACTTAAGTTTTGCGACTTGATACCTTCTTAATAAATATAATTTTAAAAAGATGAATAAGAGCAGTGTATTTAGATGAAACCGCTTGACGGTTAAGTAAAATGCAGTCGGGTTGTGTTATCATTTTCTAGATTTTACCATCCCGCCCCGTGTTGAACTTGCAACAAAAAATTGCGGCATGACTTAACTGATTGTCCACTTTTTTGTTGCAAGTTCAGTGGCTGGCGCTTAAAAGCACTACCCTTTCTAATCGCAGATACATTTGTTTATAGTTCATTAGTTCAATTTTGCTCTATTCCGCCTGTTGATTTATATTGTCGTGTTGAACTAAACCCGCATTGCGGGAGCTTATGCTCAAAACAATAAGTTTCCCACAAAATAGTAATATTTTATATGGATTTCTTAACGCATGGAGCATAAATT
>JABMPI010000115.1 GCA_013203755.1 Bacteroidota bacterium | reverse complement strand
GGGCTCCGCAATTGGTTGTGAATTCCAGATTCTAGACGACAAGAAACACCCCGATGCAAAAAATGGAATCAATAGCAATCGCACAGCAGGCTCTCTTTACGATTTAATTACAGCTGCAAGTTATTCTGAACCTAATAAAAAGAAACGTTCGGCAGATCCGGGAGTTTGGAATAAAGCACGAATTATTGTAAAAGGTGGCCAGGTGGAACATTACCTAAATAACATTAAAGTTGTAGAGTATAACCGTCATTCGCAAATGTTTAAAGCCCTGGTAGCTTACAGTAAATATGCAAAATACCCTGATTTTGGACAGGCGGTTGATGGGCATATTTTATTGCAGGATCATGGCAATGCTGTTTCGTACAGAAGTGTGAAAATAAGGGAATTTTAAGCTTTTGTATTAATCTATATTTTTCTGTTTTTCCTTTGTATTTAAAATATTAAAATAGAAACCTAAATTAACTTTAAAACTAGGCAAATGAATTATCTAAAAAGAATTTCTTTCCTCCTTATTATAGGAAGTGTTTTATTCGCTTGTACAAGCAAATCAGGCAGTCAACAAAATAGCGAAGAAGCAACTGCTAAAAAGCCTAACATCATTTTTATTCTTGTTGATGATTTAGGATATGGTGACATCGGATGTT
Organism: Bacteroidota bacterium; assembly: GCA_013203755.1. Lineage (GTDB taxonomy): Bacteria > Bacteroidota > Bacteroidia > Bacteroidales > Prolixibacteraceae > Draconibacterium. The sequence continues at coordinate 3,469 of JABMPI010000115.1, read as the reverse complement.
TTGGACAGGAGAAAATCCAAACGCCTGCTATCGACCAATTGGCAGAAGAGGGCATGCGTTTTACCCAGTCTTACGCCGGAAATGCAGTTTGTGCACCTTGCCGCTCAACGCTCATGCAGGGATTACACCCTGGCCATGCACGAGTAAGAAGTAATGCCTATAAAGATTATCGCGAAGCACTTCAGGAAGGTGATTACACTGTTGCAATGATGTTGAAAGAAGCCGGGTATAAAACAGGATTGTTTGGCAAATGGGGATTGGCGCTGCACAATCAATACGGTATTCCCAACAAAATGGGTTTCGATGAGTTTTTTGGGTATCTAAATCAAAGACATGCTCACAATCAATATCCCGAATTTTTATATCACAACGAAGAGCGTGTATATTTTCCTAAGAATGGTACACATTACATGATAGAAAATTACAAGGGCGAGCAAACTTACGATGAGAATGGAATTTGTCAGCCTATTGGTATTGATGACCCGTTGAAAGCAAAATATGCTTTTGATGTGTATTGCGAAAAATCACTTGAGTTTGTAAGAGAAAGCAAAGACAATCCATTCTTTTTATATCTGGCTTACACTCCTCCACACGGAGCTTATGTTGTTCCGGAGTTAGGTATTTATAATAGCAAAGACTGGTCTTTGTCGCATAAAGTTTATGCTGCAATGATTACCCGAGTTGATTCTGAAATTGGCAAATTAATGCAGCTTTTAAAAGAATTAAATATCGATGAAAATACATTGGTAATTTTTGCTTCCGACAATGGAAATACCGATGGCAACGCCAAAGAAGGTGAAATTCCTACAAAAATCTTTTTTAATGACGAATCTCCAAGAGCAGGTCAAAAAGGCGATATCCTTGATGGAGCTTTTCATGTGCCGGCAATTGCCCGGTGGCCAAAACATATTCAGCCAGCGCAAGAGAGCGACCATATTTGGGCTATGTGGGATTTTTTGCCAACAGCAGCAGAAATTGTTGGAGTAGAAGCACCTTCCAGTACAGATGGAATCTCTATTCTTCCAACTTTATTAGGTCAAACCAAAAAACAACAAATACACGAATTTCTATATTGGGAATACCATGCAGAACAAGCCGTTCGGATGGGTAATTGGTATGGCTATAAAAATAAAAAAGGAAAACTGGAGATATATGATTTAGAGAAAAATCCGGAACAGGATAAAGACCTTTCTGCTGAATTTCCGGGCATAGCCAAAAAGATTGATGAGATCATGAAAACGGAGCACACACCAAGCGATGCTTTTCCTGGCCCCGAAGAGTCTGATGAAGAATTTAAACAAAGAATGATTAAACAAGGAGTTCCGGAGAGACCTAAAAATGTAGCAGACTTTTAAAATATCTTAAGAACTATACAAACGAATTTTAGCTATGAAAAATTTAAATATAAAACTACTATTGATTTTTGCCTTTGATCTACTACTTAGTCCTGCCTTTTCTTCAACAACAAAAGGAAAACCAAACGTTTTGTGGATATTTATTGAGGATGCATCGTGCCATATTAGTTGTTATGGCGAAACAGCCATTCAAACGCCAAATATCGATGCCCTGGCTGCCGAAGGCGTTCGTTTTGAAAACGCTTTTGTTACAGCACCAGTTTGCTCGCCATCGCGCTCAGCTTTGGTAACCGGAATGTACCAAACCACAAGTGGCTCTCATAATCACCGAAGTCAGGTAAATACTGGAAAAGGAGGAGGGAATACTGATTATTACTCAAGTTATGAGCTAAGCGCAGAAATCCCTTTGGCAAGTAAACTTTTTGAAAAAGCAGGCTACTACACGACCAATGAAAAGCTTAATGGCGAAACCGGCAAACAGGATTACAACTTTGTTCAGGAAGATATTTATTCGGGAACAAGCTGGAAAAATTCGCCAAATGGAACTCCATTTTTTTCTCAAATTCAGTTGCACGGCGGAAAAAACAGGAAAAGAGTTGCCGATACAGAAAACTTTAAACTTCCTCCTTATTATTTTGAAGACGAAATCATGCGCGAGGATTGGAAAGAATATTTAGGTTCGTGGCTCGATACAGACCAGGATTTGAAACAAATAGTTGCAGACCTTAAAAAAGTCGGAGTTTATGACAACACCTTAATCTTTTTTCTTACCGACCATGGTATTTCTCATTTAAGAGGAAAGCAATTTGTTTATGATGAAGGAGTTAAAGTTCCACTGATTGTAAAATTTCCTAACAATAAAAAGAAGGGAACCGTCCGAAATGATTTGGTAAAACAAATTGATCTTTTGCCAAGTTCACTGGCTTATATCGGCATTCCCATTCCTGAAAATATACAGGGTGTAGATATTTTTTTTGATAAATATAAAAATCAGGATTTTGTTGTTTCCACTCGTGACCGCTGCGACGAAACAACGGAGATTATTCGAAGTGTAAGAACACCAGAATTCAGGTATATCAGAAACTTTTTGAGTTATCGTCCGCATGCCCAACGCAATCAATATAAAGACGGAAAGAAAATTAGCAAACACATGCGCGAACTCTTTCAAAATGGTAAACTGGACGAATTACAAGCCAGATTTTATCAACCAACTCGTCCGGCTGAAGAATTGTATGCCGTTGAGAATGATCCCTTTCAAATAAATAATTTGGCTAACGACCCAAAATATAAATCAAAATTGACAGAATTGCGAACGACCCTTTACAATTGGATGAAGGAAACAAACGACCCCGGATTAATTCCTGAACCAATTTTAGAAGATTTGGGCAAAAAGTATGGCAATAAATATACCGCCATGAAACAAGCAGAATATACTGATATAAATAAGCGATTAATTCAAATTATTGAGGCTGGTGAAAACCAGAATATTCCGGCTCTGTTAAAAGCAATTAACTCAAAAGAATCTGCAGAACGATACTGGGCAGCAACCTGGTTGGGAGTAAATAAAGTAAAATCAGCAAAAAAGCAAGTTGAAGTTTTAACAAAAGATAAAAATCCATCGGTACGCATTGCGGCTAACCTTGCTTTTTACAAAATTGATTCAACATACGATCCGATTCCTGCCCTTGGCAAAGAGGTAAATGATAAAAACCTTATTGTTGGGATGTATGCAATGAATGCCATTGAACAAACCGGTATTAGGAATGGCGAGGTTAGAAAAATTGCAGAAACAGCTTCAAAAAGTGTTTACGATTTTACACAACGTTTTGGAAAGTTTTTGATGGATGTCGTTAGCGAAAAGGAATAGTAAAAAATGAAATTAATAATTAATCTTCGGACTTCCGACAATTTTCAAAATATGAAAACATTAAGAATATTTCTTTCTCAAGTCCTTGTTTGTATCTCAATAGTAGCAACAAGCCAGGGAGTAAACGATATCTATAAAGGAATTGAGTTTGAAATGCCCAGAGTGGTTGAACCAACTTTTTCCGATTATTCGGTTTCCATTACCGATTTTGGAGCAGTTGGAGATGCACAAACATTAAATTCCGAAG
>JABMPI010000114.1 GCA_013203755.1 Bacteroidota bacterium | reverse complement strand
GCTTCAAATACAAGGCTTTCGAAGTTTTGAAAATCAAGGAGTCCCGATAAGTCGGGATGACTGTTTTCAAAACGAGAGTAACGCAGTATTTGGCGTTTTCTCATCAAAGACTATCTAAACAACTCCACAATTTCTTCCCGGGTAACTTTCTCTAACGGATTATTAGAATTAATAAATTGATCGGCCAAAGAACTTTTACGTTCCTTCAGTTTTTGAATTTTCTCCTCAATAGAATTCTCGGTAATAAAACGGTACACAAAAACATTTTTATTTTGTCCAATTCGGTGCGCACGATTAATTGCCTGATTCTCCGACGCCGGATTCCACCACGGATCGAGAATAAAAACATAGTCGGCTTCGGTAAGGTTCAATCCCACTCCACCGGCTTTTAACGAAATAAGAAAAATGTGGTTTTCTGCTTCTTCCTGAAACTCCTTAATCACCGATTCACGTTTTGTGGTTTTACCCGTTAACATACTATATTTCCAACCTTCCTGTTCAATTCTATCTTTAAGCAACTCTAAATGCGTTACAAACGATGAAAAAATCAGTACTTTATGTTTTTCTGCCACAAGATTTTGCAACATTCTAAATATTTCATCGAACTTACCCGAACCTTCCTCAGCATCCTTTTCCAATAACGATGGATGATTCGCCAACTGCCGCAATTTTGTAAGCCCCTGCAAAACCGCAATCGACGATTTTCCAACTCCCTCTTTTTCTATACTCGACAATATTGCATTTCTGATAACCGATTTTTCCTCTTCGTACATTTTTTCCTGCTCCTTAGCCATCGAACAATACTGTACTTGTTCTACTAACGGAGGTAAATCTTTTGCCACATCATTTTTCTTCCGGCGCAAAATAAACGGGCGAATCATCAATTGCAATTTTTCCTGCTGCTCCTGGTTAGCATATTTTTCAATGGGAGTAATAAACAACCTTTTAAAAGATGCCAGATTCCCCAATATTCCCTGATTCAAAAAATTCATTTGCGACCACAAATCTGAAAGCGAATTTTCAATAGGTGTTCCGGTAATTACCAGCCTGTGTTTGGCTTGCAACTTCATTACCGCTTTGTAGGTTTTCGATGTTGAATTTTTTATAAATTGACTTTCATCCAAAATCAAATAATAAAATTCTGTTTGAGACAGTAACTTACTATCATTGCGCACAGTTCCGTAAGTAGTTAAAATAACATCGTAAAACTGAGATATTTTCTCAATGTCAACGGCCTTTTTCCTCTGCGCTCCAACGTATTTATATGCTTTTAAACCAGGTGTAAATTTTTTAATTTCATTGTCCCAGTTATGCACCAAAGATGTGGGTAATACAATTAAACTGGCTGGCTGAATTTCTTCCTTTGGAATTGAATCCTTTTCAAAAAGGTCAAATTGATTGGAGTCAGAAAGTGGATCACTAATCGTAATATCCCTTTTCAATCGTTTTAGTTTCAGCAAAAGAGTTAGGGCCTGCAGAGTTTTTCCCAGCCCCATATCATCTGCAAGGCAACCGCCAAATTTATTTTCATACAAACTGTGCATCCAATTAAAACCATCTTCCTGATAATTACGTAGTTTGGCTTTAGTATTTGTGGGTAAAGTCACCACATTTTTATCGGAATTTAGCAGCTTTTCATATTTTTCGAAAATCGAGGTGTCCTTTTTTTGAATAATATTTTGTAACAATGGAAAGTGGTATTTTTCGAACTGCAAACTATCACCTTCTTGTTTTCCGAAAGGTAACATTCCTCCATATTGAGCGAACCACTCTTCAGGCAAAACCGCAATTTCACCGTTGGGTAGTTCAAATTCGCGAATCCCGTTCAAAATAAATTTTTTCAATTTTATAAACGGAATACTAAACTCACCAAAATGTACCACTGCATAAACATCGAACCAATCTCCTTTGGTTTGTGTTTGAATTTCTAAACTCTGACTACCAGTATAAAACTTTTTATTCAGTTTTTCCTGCACAATGGCAATTTCTTTTTTCGCTAAAAGTGGCCTGTTTTCATTCAACCAGTTTACAAAAAAGTAGAGCGCATTTTTTTGTTCCAACAACTGCATTCCATTAATTGCAAAATAACCGTTCTTCTCTGTTAATCCAATTTCGTTTATGTGCAGTATAACCTTGTTTTCCCACTCAACATCGCGCACTGTTTTACTAAATTTAAAAGTGCCATTTTCCTTTTGGAGAGTAACGGCTATTTTTCTTTCTGAATTAGGAAGAAACCGTTCGTTACCATATTCAAATTGAAGCACCAAACAGGGATCCAGCTTCAAATTTTTCTCCAACGAAAGGATCGCTTTTTTCTCAACATTAGTATTTTCAACTACAAAACCTTGAGCTTTCACTTCGTAATCGCGAACGGTATTTAAAATAAATCCCGCATAATATTTCTCTTCAATTGTATTGGGTACAACCACAAAATCCTTTTCAAAAAAAGGTACTAATTTTTTAGAATTGAGCTTCTCAAAAATTACCAATTGACTCTTATACAGCAGCATGCAAGAGTCACCAGTAACAAGTTTTACATTTCTGCCCTGCAAGTTTATCTCTTTATCTTTCAAAAATATTTTTAATTGATATTGAGTATGCGTTTCAGTGCGTTCGAAATAAAATTCAGGGCGTCCAAAAAGTGGTGCTACTTTTAATATATCCTCTTCGTACAAATTAGAATACTTTGCATCTTTTTTAAAAAGCCGAACCGGACTCAACATTAAAATTGAAGCTGACTGATTCAGGCATTGCTCTATAAACGGTTTAATCTGCTTTTCTAAAATAAGAGGTTTAAGAGTTGAATAAAAATCGGAAACACTTTTTGCCCGCGTGAATTTTTTCATCAAAACTTCATCGCTGTATTTCTCTATAATCTTTACCAATTCCCTTTCGAAGGGTTTAAAATGATAGTCGGAATTATCTAAATCACGCGTTTTAACAAACTGGGTTACAGAATAAAATCGTTCTTTTTTTTGAATTAAAAGAGGTTGAAAAATAGTTCCAAGAAAACGGTGTTCTGTTAAAGCAATTATAAATTCCAACTCGCCCATATATTTATCTATGTTAATAGTGCCCTTAAAAATATGTTCTTACTGAACAAAAGTGTTATCCCAAAAGAACTTCAAAGATACGGAGTAAAGCTCAGAGTAGCCTTGCAAAAAGATAAAAGTTAATATACCAGCCCACAAATTTTAACAATTTACAATAACTCTGCAAATAAGAAATCCCTCCGTTTCTCGTGATGAATATTATATTTGTAAAAGATTAATCAACTTAAAAATTCTTAAGAATGAAAGAACTATTTATAAAAAAAATCAAACTCAACAAACCCGTTTCACTTGCCGAGGCCGATCATCTACTTGAAACGCAAACAGTTGCCAATTTAATAGATACCATAAACTGGGAAGCTTTTCCTTACCGGCCCGGATTAAAATTTAGAATTGGGCATGTTGAAAACGAAATTTGGCTAAAGTATTATGTAAATGAAAAGAATATTTTAGCACAGGAGACCCGAACCAACGGAGATGTTTACAAAGATAGTTGTGTGGAATTTTTTATTTCCGTAGATAAAAAAAATTATTACAATTTTGAATTTAATTGTATTGGCACCATTCATATTGGTTACGGGTCAGGACAAGGAAACCGGACTCCAATAACTCCTGAATTGGCTGAAAAGATTGAAATAGAATCTTCTTTGGGAAACCAACCATTTACCGAGAAAAGTGGAAATTTTGAATGGGAAATGATGATTCGTATTCCTTTGGAAACTTTTGAGTTTGATGTACTCAAAGACATTAGTGGATTAAAAGCCACTGCTAATTTTTATAAATGTGGCGACGAAACTTCAGAACCTCATTTTGTTACATGGAATCCAATTGGAACTGAAAATCCGGATTACCATTGTCCTGAGTATTTTGGGAAAGTACAGTTTGAATAGAACAACCGTAATAAGTCAGTTATATTTTACGTAAAATATTGAAATCTATGAAAACGTTACTTTCCTTATTTTTTATTTTTATAATCTTTTTAATCGGATGCACCCCAACACAAAAAGCTAAAAACACTTTTGAAGCCGATGTACTTATTTACGGAGGAACTTCGGCTGCCGTAATTGCGGCGGTGGAAGTTGTACAGTCTGGCAAATCTGTAATTCTGGTTTCTCCTGACAAACATTTGGGAGGATTAACTGCTGGAGGATTGGGTTGGAGTGATACTGGTAAAAAAGAAGCAATTGGTGGACTTTCGCGTGAATTCTACCAACGCATTTACAATTATTACACTAACAAAGAAGCATGGAATTGGGAACTAAAAAGCGAATACGGAAATACAGGGCAAGGTACTCCGGCAATAGATGGCGACCAGCGAACCATGTGGATTTTTGAACCGCATGCTGCCGAGCAGGTTTTTGAAGATTTTATTGCTGACAACAACATCAAACTTTATAGAGATGAGTGGCTAAATCGCGATAATGGCGTAGAAAAAACAGATGGAAAAATTACTGCCTTTACAACGCTTTCAGGTAAAACATTCAAAGGCAAAGTATTTATAGATGCAACTTACGAAGGAGATTTAATGGCTACTTCGGGCGTAAACTACCACGTTGGCCGCGAAAGCAGCAACACGTACAACGAAAAATACAATGGTATTCAAACCGGAGTTTTACATCATCAGCATTGGTTTTGGGAAAATATTTCGCCTTACAAAATCCCCGGTGATTCAAGCAGTGGGCTGTTACCAAAAATTTCGGCAGAACATCCGGGAGAACATGGAGCGGGCGACAATAAAATTCAAGCCTACTGTTTTCGAATGTGTATGACCAACCACGATGAAAACCGTATTCCTTTTCCCAAACCAGAAAACTACGATGCTTCGCAATACGAACTTTTAGCTCGAATGTTTGAAACAGGTCGCAAAGATTGGTTTCAGAAATTTGATGCTATTCCCAACAAAAAAACTGACACGAATAATCATGGGCCATTTAGTAGCGATAATATTGGGATGAACTACGATTATCCCCAAGCCAGCTACGAACGCAGACAAGAGATTATTACAGAACACCGCGATTACCAAATGGGACTACTTTGGTTTGTTGCCAACGATCTGCGAGTACCGGAAGATATTCGTACAAAAATGGCAAGCTGGGGATTGGCAAAAGATGAATTTACCGACAACGAAAACTGGCCTCACCAAATTTATGTGCGCGAAGCCCGCCGAATGATTGGCGAATATGTTACAACCGAAAATGATGTACTACTAAAACGCAAAGTTCCAAGACCTGTAGGAATGGGTTCATATGCCATGGATTCGCATAACATTCAACGTTATATTACACCCGAAGGATTTGTTCAAAATGAAGGTGACATTGGAGTTTCGCCACCTGCACCCTACTCCATTTCGTATGGTTCGCTTATTCCTAAAAAAGAGGATTGCGAAAATTTATTGGTTCCGGTTTGTGTTTCAAGTAGTCACATTGCGTTTGGCTCGATTCGAATGGAACCTGTTTTTATGATTTTAGGACAATCGGCAGCCACCGCAGCATGCATTGCAATCGATGAAAACATTGCTGTACAAGATGTTGATTACGACAAATTAAAAGCTTCTCTTCATCAAAAAGGACAGGTTTTAACATTGGAAGATTTTAAAAATTAACTGAAATAATACGATTATTTCTAATACTTTCAATAAGTCATAAATCAAATTATTCATGACTTTAAAACTTTTTAAAAAAAAGTAATATATTCGGCTGTTAATAATAAAAATTGAATGCAAGTTGTAATAAAACGTGTTGAAACGAAACGCGATTTAAAAGCTTTTATTCACCTTCCGGCTAAGATTCATAAGAATCATTCGAACTGGGTACCTCCCATTTACATGGATGAATGGGATTTTTTCAATCCAAAAAAAAATAGTCAATTCGACCATAGCGATACAATACTTGCATTGGCCTGGAAGAACAACGAGGTAGTTGGACGAGTGATGGGTGTGATTTGTCATCCTTACAACAAAAAGCACAACGAAAAACACGGAAGATTTGCATTTATTGAAACATGGAACGACCAGGAAGTTTATCATGCCCTAATTGAATATGTAGCAAACTGGGCAAAAGAAAAAGGAATGATGAAGTTGGTAGGACCACTCGCCTTTTCAGACAAAGATCCGCAGGGTTTTCTAACTGAAGGTTTCGACGAACCAGTTTCTATTGCAGCCAACTGCAGTTTCCCTTACATGGTTGATTTAGCCGAAAAGGAGGGCTTCTTCAAAAAGAACGATTTAGTGGTTTATAAAATCGATATTCCTGCAGAAATACCAGAATTTTATAAAAAAATAGCTGAACGATTTAATCGAAATAACCAAAATCTAAAAGTTATTGAATTTACATCGCGCAAAAAATTAAGACCCTTAATCCGTCCGGTATTTTCATTGTTAAACAAAACATTCACCGACATTTATGGGTTTACCCCGTTTACCGAAAAAGAGATGGATGATTTTGCCAATCGCTACCTTTTTTTGGTGAATCCAAAGTTTGTAAAGATTGTAGTAGATGAAAACAATGAATTAATCTCGTTTGTAATTGCCATGTCGGATTTGAGCCGGGGCATCCAAAAATCGAAAGGATATTTAATTCCATTTGGGATAATTCCGGTTTTACGGGCAGGCAAAAAATCAAAGCAATTGAATTTAATGCTCGGGGCTATCGATCCGAATTATCGGGGTCGCGGATTGGATGCGGCCATGGGAATAAAAATGTTGGCATCGGCTAAAGCAGCAGGAAAAACAACAATCGACTCGCATCTGGAATTGGAATACAACACACAAGTCCGTGCAGAAATGGAAAAAATGGGGGGCAAAGTTTACAAACGTTACCGGATTTATCAGAAAGATTTGTAATTGCAAATGAAGCTCCCCGCCACAAGCGGGTGGGATATCAATAGATTATATTTTATTTCGCCCCAAGGGGCGGGGAATATAAACCATGAGAT
>JABMPI010000113.1 GCA_013203755.1 Bacteroidota bacterium | reverse complement strand
TTTATAAATCAATTTCAATTGCAGAAATCAATAACTTTTTTGTGTTACAAAAAGTCTATGGACCAGGTTTCTATATTGGTGCTTCATACAGTTATCTACTTATTTTTGCTGGCGCTCTACTTGTTTTAATAAACAACATAAGAATATCGTCTATTTTTCGTATACAAAACTTCATCATAGTATTGGCTATTGTAGCAATGATTACCCCTAACTTGCTATATATAACAGGGAATAATCCTATCGAACCATATGATCCCACTCCTTTATCATTCACATTGGCTAGCATCCTTTTTTTATATGCCTTTTTTAATTTTAGATTCCTCAATATTGTTCCTATAGCTTATAGTTTAGTTTTTAAAAACTTAAAAAATGGTGTTCTTATTCTTGACAACAAGACAAGAATTGTTGGGATGAATTCTGCAGCTGAACTTATACTGAACTGTACTTTAAACAAAGCTTTAGGTATGCCGGCGATTAATCTTTTTCCAGGGTCCAAAGAAATCATAAAGCAATATTTATCAAAAGAAGAAGCCAAGACTGAAATTATGATTGGTGTTGATGAATCTATTTATGAATTGCAGATAAGTGCTTTAAGAGATAATTCAAATAGGATTATTGGTCAAATATTCTTTCTTTATAATATAAGTGAACAAAAAAGAGCTTACGAAGAGTTAGATGCTTTTGCCAGAACTGTGGCACATGATTTAAAATCTCCTTTATCTTCTGTTATTGGCTTTTCAGATATTCTTTCTGAAAATACGTTTGATGAAGAAGACCAGAGTTCCTATCTAAACTATATCAGCATTAGTGCCAAAAAAATGATAGGAATTGTTGATTCATTATTGCTTTTGGCAAGGACAAGGCACATAGAAAAGTTACCTAAAACCACACTAAATACAGAACAAATTGTTGATTCAGCTATCAATCGTCTTTCAAATTTAATGGCTGAAAATAATGCCGAAATAATTAAGCCCGATAGTTGGATTGATGTTGATAGCTACCCGGAATGGATAGAAGAAGTTTGGGTGAATTATATAAGCAATGCAATTAAATATGGAGGAGAATCACCTGTAATTACACTTTCTTCAAAACGTATTGGTAATATGGTTAAAATGAGTGTAAAAGATAATGGTGACGGAATAAGTGTAGAAGATCAAGCCCTCCTGTTTACTGAATTTACAAGACTTTATAACCACAAAGGTGCAATTAGCGGGCATGGTCTTGGTCTTTCCATTGTTAAACGTATTATTAATAAACTTGGCGGACAATTTGGTATTGAGAGCAAACCTGGTTTTGGCAGTACGTTTTTCTTTACATTACCGGTAGCTTCTTATCACAAAAAGAAAAAAGAGCAAGCCTGAATGGGGAAGTTATTTTGTAACAATCCCTAAGCCAGCAAACAACAATTAAGTGTTCGGGTGGTCGGCACGACCTGGCCTGAATGGTGTGTTGACGAAAACCGGTACTTGAAACACTTTGCTATGGGTAATGATTTGTTTTTGTCTGGAGCTATTTTGTTTGAATGGGGTTGGCTCTTTGTTTTTGCATTCGGTTTTTAATCGTAATCCCGCACTACCCATTGTTTGTGAGGTGCAAGCTGTTCTGAGTTTGTAACTTTTTATTGTGCTGAATAATTTTAAATATCCCAACCTGCGAGTAACGAAATTATGTTTACATTTAAGGGCAAAAACAAAACAATATTGAAAACTATTTAGCGCTATAAACACAATACATAAGTTTGCACAAGCCAAATGTAATATATGATTAATAGCTTGCAGATATTAAAGAAATAAGATGGGGTTTCAGCTTACATATACGTTGTACACAATTTTAAATGAAATATGCATTTCATAGCATTTGACACGAATATTTACAGAGAATTTGGTATTTCATTTACCAAAAATATTGATTTCAGCTACTTATCTAAATTTTTAGAAAAGGGACCACATGAATTATTTCTTTTAGATATCGTTTACGAGGAATTGATGGATTACTTTCGAGAAGATTATGTTGGAAAATTAATTAAGGACTATGAAAATGTTTATCAACGGTTTGAAAGTAATGAGTTTATAGAAAATATAGAACTCGAAAATCTGACGATTTTAGAACAAAATGCTATTAACAACTTTAAGAAAACTCTAATAGAATCTTGTTGGAAAGTGATTCATACAGATTATGTAGAGACACAAATTTTAACTGATTTTCTCATATATAACAAACGAAATTCCAAAAAAGATAATACTCGAGATTTTTTAATATGGCTCAGCTTAATTCAATTAGCTAAAAAATACCCTGAAGGCAAAATAATTTTTATAAGTCGAGATAAAATATTTACTGAAAACATCTTTTTTCTAAATCTCATAAAATCAAAGTCAATAAAAAATATCGAGGTAATTGAAAGTGTTTCAAATTATTTAAGCGATTACGGTCTGCAAATATATTTTTTAACAAATGATTTAGTTCTAAAAACAATTAACAAGGATATTATACTTTCAGAATTGAAAAAAGGAATCGCTGATTTTCCAAGCTACATAACAGAATTCTATCATAGTGAAAAGAATAAACCACCCAAAAACATCAGCATTGAAATTCTTGATGTAGAAGTAAACGATTATTACACATACTCAGAAGAGAAAAAGAACACAATACTTGTGTCAAGTTTTTTAGTTCGAGTAAAAGCAGTATTTGCCAAAGAAACTCGCGTTGACCTAAAAGAACTCATTCCAGAATTCTATTATGAAGAGATTAAACATAGAGTTGACAGCGAAAATAGACCTATTTATGAAAATTATGTGCTCTTCATTTTTGAGTCAGATATAGATAGCAAATCAAAAAAAATAATGAATCATAGGTTTATTGATTTTATTATAGATTGGAATATTAAAAACTAAAAAAAAACAGTGCAATAACCAGTGCTTTATACGGTCGGCACGACCCAGCATTGAGTCCGGGTCGAACGAAAGCCCAGCCCTCTTTTTTTGGGTGTGGCGATTTCCAAATCGCCATTTTAATAATGCGAATCGGAATTCGAATCACCCCTCAGTCGTTGTGCTGACAGACAACCAGAATCCACTTTTTTGTTAGAAAATTAATATGAGAAAAGTTAAAACAAACCAAAAAAGAAAAAATGATTGAAAATACTGAATTGCTTAACTTAGAGACAGAAAGATTAATATTATCTGAAATTACCATAGATGATCTTGAAAATATACATCAATTACACTCTATCCCAGAGGTTGATGAATTTAATACGTTAGGGATTCCTAAAACGATAAAAGATACAGAAAACATTATAATGCCCTTATTTGAGGCTAAACAAAAAATACCGAGAAATTCTTATACCTGGAAAATAATTTTAAAAGAGACAGATACATTCATTGGATTAGCAGGGTTTTTCTTGTCTAATGACAAATTTAGACTGGGAGAAATATATTATAAATTAAATCCTGATTATTGGGGGAATGGATATGCAACAGAACTTTCGAAGCAATTAGTTATCTTGGGTTTTAATGATTTTAACTTACATAAAGTTGAAGCTGGAGTAGCAACAGGGAACATTAAATCAATAAGAGTACTTGAGAAGTCCGGAATGACACGAGAGGGATTACGAAGGAAAATACTTCCAATTAGAGGAGAATGGAAAGACAATTATCATTATGCAATTGTTGAAGATGACCCACGAAATTATTGAAAAGAAAAAGTACGAACCGCGAATACAACCTAAACGGTAATACTCTGCAAGAGCTCCGTACTTCATTTAGCTTAATCTTTATACGGTCGGCATTACCTATTCCGAAATCGATAACCCAGCATTGCGCACCGGTTGAACGAAAGCCCAACCCTCTTTTTTCGGGTGTGGCGATTTCCAAATCGCCATTTCAACAATGCGAATCGGAATTCGCATCACCCCAGGTAAAACGCCAACTCAAATGATTTTGAATTGGCGTTTTTATAATCAAATAGTTCTTTTCTTGATTTTTGTGTTTTGATACTTGAATTTATCCTACTTTTTCTCTTTCAAATTCAATTTCAAACTTAGTTCATCTAATTGTGCAGTTGCTACCGGCGAAGGTGAATCAATCATCACATCGCGGCCTGAATTATTTTTTGGGAACGCAATTACATCGCGGATAGAATCTAAACCGGCAAACATCGAAACCAAACGGTCGAAACCAAAAGCGATACCCGCGTGTGGTGGTGCGCCATATTTAAACGCATTCATTAAAAACCCAAACTGAGTTTGCGCTTCTTCGGGAGTGAATCCTAATTTACCAAACATTTTTGCTTGTAATGCCGAATCGTGGATCCGAACTGAACCTCCACCAATTTCAACACCATTAATTACAAGGTCGTACGCGTTGGCGCGAACTTTCCCCGGTTCGGTTTCCAGTAATGCAATATCCTCAGGTTTTGGTGCGGTAAATGGGTGATGCATAGCGTGGAAACGTTTGCTTTCCTCGTCCCATTCCAACAATGGAAAATCTACTACCCAAAGTGGTTTATATGTACCTTTATTGCGCAATCCAAGTTGCATACCCATTTCTAAACGAAGTTCGCCAATTGCGTTTAATGTGTGATTTTTGTCGCCAGACAGTACCAAAATTAAGTCGCCAGCCTCGGCTCCAACTTTATCTGCCCATTCTTTTAAATTCTCTTGTGTATAAAATTTGTCAACCGACGATTTATAACTTCCGTCTTCGTTGCACTTCACATAAACCAAACCTTTAGCTCCAATTTGCGGGCGTTTCACCCAGTTGGTCAATCCGTCGAGTTGTTTGCGTGTGTACCCGGCACAGCCTTTTGCACAAATTGCTCCAATAAATTCTGCCGAATCAAAAACCCCAAATCCTTTACCTTTTGTTTCGTCCGAAATGTCATTAATCTGCATCTCGAAACGAATGTCGGGTTTGTCCGATCCATATTTTTCCATCGCTTCGGAATAAGCCATCCATGGAAATTCGTCTACTTCAACATCTAAAACTTTTTTGAAAAGATATTTTGTAAGTCCTTCAAAAGTTTCTAACACGTCTTTTTGTTCAACAAACGACATTTCGCAGTCTATTTGTGTAAATTCCGGCTGACGGTCGGCACGTAAATCTTCGTCGCGGAAACATTTTACAATTTGGTAGTAACGGTCGAAACCTGCGACCATTAGTAATTGTTTAAATACTTGCGGCGACTGTGGAAGTGCGTAAAATTCACCTTCATTCATTCTCGATGGAACAACAAAATCGCGTGCACCTTCGGGTGTCGATTTTATAAGAACCGGAGTTTCGGTTTCAATAAATTCTCTGTCGTTTAAATAGCTTCGAATAGCGTGCGCCATTTTAGAGCGTAAAACCAAATTCTCGCGAACAGGGTTTCTGCGTAAATCTAAATAGCGATATTTCATCCGCAATTCATCACCGCCATCGGTCTCGTCCTGAATGGTAAACGGTGGCAATTCGGCTTCATTCAAAATATTTATTTCCGAAACTGCGATTTCAACTTCGCCGGTTGGAATATTATTGTTTTTGCTCGAGCGTTCGCGAACAATTCCTTTTACCTGAATTACAAATTCTCTTCCTAAACTTGACAATTGTTTGGTAACAGCGTCGATTGTGTCTTCGTCTATTACAAGCTGTGTAATGCCGTAACGGTCGCGTAAATCAATAAACGACATGCCACCCAGATCGCGAATACGCTGAATCCATCCTGCAAGAGTAACCTCGCTATTTACATTATCTATTCGTAGTTCGCCACAAGTATGAGTCCTGAACATCTTTTTTTTATTAGAATTGATTAAATCTAAATGGAAACAGGCACTTTTACGATTGTTATATGTGGTAAAAACTTTACCATGCTCGTTTCTTTTTTTAATTAGGTTGCGAAAATAAGAAGATTTTAGCAATTTTGACCTTTAATATTTCATGTTCGTTTCATCTTTTAATTTTGTAGCCATAAAAATAGTTTATGATTGAACCATTTAACGATGAGTATTTTATGAAGAAGGCATTTTCGGAAGCTTTATTGGCTTTTGAAAAAGGCGAGGTTCCTGTGGGAGCAGTTGTGGTTTCGAATCAAAAAATAATTGCCCGGGCACACAATCTTTCCGAAACCTTAAACGATGTTACCGCACATGCCGAAATGCAGGCAATAACTGCTGCAGCCAATCTTTTAGGTGGTAAATATTTGAACGATTGTATTTTGTATGTTACCCTCGAACCCTGTGTAATGTGTGCCGGAGCACTAGGATGGTCGCAAATTGGTAAAGTTGTTTTTGGCGCATTTGATGAAAAGCGTGGTTATAAAAAATTCGCAGCAAAAGCTATGCACCCAAAAACTGAAGTGGTTGGAGGTGTTTTTGAAACGGAATGCGCAGAACTGATTCAGGAGTTTTTCAAACAAAAAAGATAGCTGTTTGAATCGGAAAGAAATATTGCCAGGATAAAAGGATGAAAATTTATTACAGGCACAATTTTATTTTAAATGACCTATTAATGTATTAATTATGATGAAGAGTATTCTATTATTTTTAGTGATTGTTTTAGTTGTTGTTTCCGGATGCCATTCTAAGTATGAAGGTGTTCCCAAACAATATTTCGGGTTACTTGATTCTGCGTTGGTTAAAGCAGGAGAGAATTCAATAGCGTTACAAAATGCACTGGATAGTTCCTTTGAAAATCAAAAAGAGGCAACAGCATTTTTAATTGCTTACATGCCCGAAAATGATTTGAAAACACTTTCAACAGGCTTTATTCTGGATCAGATAAATGGTGCATTCAAAGCTCGAAATGAATTTGAATGGTGTAAAAATTTGCCGGATTCTATTTTCCTGAATGAAGTTTTACCCTATTTCAGTTTAGATGAAACCCGGGATAATTGGAGGGAAGATTACTACAATCGTTTTTCGAAGTATGTAAAAAACTGTAAAACAATTCAAGAAGCAGTTGATTCGGTTAATTTGAATATCAGGGATGAGTTGGAAGTTGATTACAATACAAAACGAAGCATTGTAAATATCAGCCCGTTTCAGGCAGAAAAAGAAAATATGGCAACTTGTACCGGTCTCTCTTTTTTGCTGGTGGATGCATTCCGATCAGTTGGAATACCGGCACGTATTGCAGGAACTCCACTGTGGACAAACAAACGCGGAAACCACAGTTGGGTTGAAGTTTGGATTGATGGTGAGTGGTTTTTTACAGAATATTATCCCGATGCTTTAAATAAAAGCTGGTTTCTGGCCGATGCGGGGAAAGCTGATCCGGAAAAAGAAATTCATTGGATTTATGCAGCATCGTATAAACCTGCAGACACACATTTCCCGCGCGTGTGGAAAAGAAATGCAAAAGACATTCATGGCGTAAATGTTACTGATCGCTATATAAATTTGTATCAAGAGCAATTATCTGGTCAGAAATTAAATGAGGATGAATTGTTGGTAGATGTGGTGCTTTATAAAAAGCGCGGTTCTGAAAGTGCTGACAACCGTATTTCTGAAGAGGTGGCGGTTTGGGATGGCGACAAAAAAGTTGTATTTGGATTTACGCCAATGCCAACCGACGATTTGAATAAATACTTGATTTTTAAATTAAAAAGGAATATAACCTATCGGTTTGCATTTACAGATTCTGAAGGCAACGAAAAGTCGGAAACGATTGAATTTGGTGCTGATTCTGATAAAGTTTTAAAATTGGTTCAGGGTTAGTTGGTACTTCATTCCGGGCTTGACCCGGAATCTTACTTTACTTCTTTTACCTCAAAACCAACCGTCTTCAAATCTTCCCAAAACCCAGGATACGATTTTGTAACCACCATGGGATCATCAATCTGTAGCTGAATTCCAGACAAAGCCATTGGGGCAAAAGCGAGCGCCATTCTGTGGTCGTGGTACGTTTTTATGTTTGGATTGTCCTCTTTTAGAGTTGAATTAATTTCACCATCCCAAGCTAATTCACCGTGTTTCGGTTCGGTGAGTTCTGCTCCAAATTTTGCCAGTTCGTTTTGCAACGCGGCAATGCGGTCGGTTTCTTTTATTTTTAAGGTTTTTAATCCTGTAAAATGAAAAGGAATTTCTTTTGCCACACACAAACATGCCATGGTTTGTGCTACATCCGGGTTTTCTATAAAATCTAAGATGAGTTTTTTAGGTGCAACATTCTCTTTTTTTGAGAGCAAGACACCATCCTTTTTTTGAGTTGAAAAAACACCGAATTGTTCAAACCAACTTGCAATGTCAGAGTCACCTTGCAAACTTTTTAGTTGAAGGTTTTCCAAAAGAATTTCTCCCGATTCAACCAAAGCAAGAATCTGATACCAATACGAAGCACCCGACCAGTCTGCTTCAACCGTAAAATTCATTGGAAAATAGTGTTGTTCAGCTACAAAAATTTCATTGCCTTCCCACTGATATTGAATGCCAAATTTGGCCATTAATTCCAAAGTGAGTTTTATGTATGAACGGGAAGTTATTCCCCCCTTTAATTTTAAAGTTAATCCGTTAGTAATTGTTGGTGCAATTAATAGTAACGCAGAAATGTACTGACTGGAAATACTTCCGTCCAGCTCCATTGTTTTTCCGCTAAGATTCGAACCCAATATTTTTAAAGGTGGAAAACCTTCAGCTTTTGTGTATTTAATTTGGGCTCCAAGCGAATTTAAAGCATCAACTAAAATTGAAATGGGACGTTGTTGCATTCGTTCCGAACCAGTGATTTCCCACTCGCCAACAATTTTTGCCAGAAAAGCAGTGAGAAAACGCATGGCAGTTCCGGCATGTCCAATATCAAATTTGTTGGTGTTTGAAGTTAAGGCAGCTGCTAAAACTTTGGTGTCGTCGCTATCCGAAAGATTGTTAAGTGGGTAGGGACTATAATTCAATGCATTAATAATTAATGCGCGGTTACTAATGCTTTTCGATGCTGGTAAATTAATGCTTCCGGTAATACTCTTATTTGCTGCTGAAATCTGATATCTCATTTTTTTCTCTGTGTAAACTCAGTGTCCTCTATGGTTAATTCTTATAAATTCCTATAAAAATCCAAGGCATCAAAAATCAACTCTTTTTCACAATTCTGGTTAATTTCAATTTTGCCAATCTCAGGAAGTAAAGTAAAATTTATTCGGCCCGACTCATTCTTTTTATCGTGAGTCATTAATTCATAAAGTTGGTTGTAGTCGCTTTCCTGAATCTCAAATTTCCCATAAACCTGGAGCAGCCAGTTGTTGATTTTTTCAATATCTTCCGAAGGGAAATTGCATTTTTTTATTGAAAGAAAAAGTTCAACAATAATTCCATAAGCAACGGCGTAACCATGTAAAATTGGTCTTTTCTGTTGCATTGCCAAACTCTCGAAAGCATGCCCCACAGTGTGTCCCAGGTTCAGTGCTTTTCTAATGTTGTTTTCGGTAAGGTCGTTGCTCACAAAATACTCTTTTACACTCACCGAATGTTTGATGATTTCTTGCAACAAATCGTAGTCGATGTTTTCAAAATCAAAATCCTTTAATTCAGCTAAATGGTCGGTGTCGTAAATTAGTCCGTGTTTTATCATTTCAGCAAAACCCGAAATGAAATTTTCCTTGTCGATGGTTTTTAGGAAATCGGTATTAATAATTACGGCAACCGGTTCTTTAAAAGTACCAACTTCGTTTTTTAAACCGCTAAAATTAATTCCTGTTTTCCCGCCCACCGATGCATCAACTTGCGAAAGCAGGGTTGTGGGAACGTTTAAAAAGTCGATGCCACGTTTAAATGTAGTAGCTGCAAAACCTGCTAAATCGGTTAACATGCCACCTCCAATATTTATAAGCAGCGATTTTCGGTCGCCACCATTTTGCGATAGAAACTCCCAGATTTTTGCAGCCGACTCAATTTTTTTATTGCCTTCGCCAGCAGGAATTATCACTTTTTTTATTTCTTTCGAAATTAAGAAATCATCGAATTTCGAAACCCAAATATTGTTGACGGTTTCTTCTGTTGCCAAAAAAACTTTTCCCTTCGGATATCGATTAATCCAGGCTTCAAGTTCTTCTTTAATTAAACGGCTGTAAATTATTTTTGAATAAATTGTTGAATTTCCCATAAGTAGCTGCTAAATTGCGATAAAGTTACAATAAATTTGATTTTGAAATTTTGAATCCTAAATACGTAGCAATTTCTTATAAATTTAATAACGAATAATGACTCTTAATAATAAAAAACAAGCAACAAAATATAAGCGGATATTCTTTATCGTAAGCATTTTTATTGCGCTTAGTGCATTGGCACTTTTTCTTTTAGATTTTACATTTTATGCACTGGCGTGTGTGGGCCTGTTTTCACTGTGGTTCCTTTATTTTCACGTGGCCGATTACCAGTTTATTCAATTTAGTAGTGAAAATGAGAAGGTAATTTTGCGTTATTATAAAGCCGTTCGTTTCGGACAAGGAGAATACAGCTCAATTGAATTTCCACAACATATGTTACGGAAAGTTTATTTCGAGAATTCTATTTTTGGTAAAATGTCGGACATTACGGTTATAGTGAAAACAAAACGGGGAATCGCAGAATATCCGTCAGTAAGTTTGTCAGCGGTTTCTATAGAAGACCGCATTCGAATGCAGGACGCTTTACATAAAATATTAGATAACTAAAACTTCCCCCAAACATAAAAATGAGCGAAACATTAAAGTATAAAATAGCACTTTCATTAATTCCGGGAATTGGTGGAGTTTTGGCGCGTAATGTTCTTGCTTATATTGGTAGTGTTGAAGGTGTTTTTTCGGAGTCGTTAAAATCGTTGATGAAAATTCCGGGAATTGGGGAGATTAATGCCAGGCGGATTAAAAATTCCGATGTTCTTGGAAAGGCGGAAAAGGAGATTGAATTTATTGAGAAACATAAAATAGAGACTTCATTTTATACCGATAATAATTTCCCACGCAGGTTGAGGAGCTGTGTGGATGCACCCATTCTACTCTATTCAAAAGGAAATATGAATTTAGATGAGCAACGAGTAATTAGTATTGTGGGAACGCGAAATGCTACTGATTATGGGAAACTGGTTTGCGATGAATTGATTCAACAATTTTCTGAACAAAATTATAAGATTTTGGTAGTTAGCGGGCTGGCTTACGGTATCGATTTTCAAGCACATAAATCGGCATTAAAATATAATATTCCAACGGTTGGCGTGGTTGCTCATGGCTTAGACCGTTTGTATCCGGCATTGCACAAAGAGACAGCGAAACAAATGCTTGCAAATGGTGGTTTGGTTACTGATTTTACAAGTGGTACAAAAATAGACCCTTCCAATTTTTTGCGCCGTAACCGGATAATTGCCGGGCTGGCTGACGCTACAATTGTTGTGGAGTCGGCTGCAAAAGGAGGAGCGCTGGTTACAGCAGATATTGCCTCGTCGTATAATCGCGATGTTTTTGCTTTTCCCGGAAGAGCCGGCGATACTTATTCCAAAGGATGCAATCAATTAATCAGAAATAGCGGAGCAAATTTAATCGATGGAATCGATGATTTGGAATATTTTATGGGCTGGGAGACGAATACAAAAGAGAAAGTTATTCAATCTACACTATTTGTAGAATTAAATGAGATGGAGCAAAAAATTGTTGATTTGCTTAAACGGGAAGGTGAACTTTTTATCGACCAGATTTCGGCGCAAATGGGATTGGCTCCAAGCCGGGTTTCAGCCACATTGTTGAATCTAGAGTTTAAAAATTTGCTAGTTGTAATGCCAGGACAGATGTATAAATTGAGGTAGACAGATGCAGGAATTCTGTTGTAAATTCTTAGCAATAATTTTAGCAGGTATTTTTGAATTACTATTTTGTTATTTGGTTTGGGGTAAAATATTCATTATCAATCAAGTTTTTCTACTTTTGTGCCCTAATGCAGCCAATGGCTGTGATAATAATTAGATTACAAGCATTTTTACTAAAGTTTAGAGGTACAATTGTTTGGTAAAAATAAATTTGTTGGGATGAAAAAGACTTTCGAAGAACTTAAAATATCAAAATCTATACTAAAATCGTTAAACGATATTGGTTTTATAGAGCCAACTCCAATACAAGAACAGGCAATTCCTAAAATTAATTCGGGGGTGAATATTGTTGGGGTGGCACAAACCGGAACCGGAAAAACGGCTGCCTATCTTTTACCACTATTAACCAAATTAAGAAAGCCTGAAGGCACAGCTCCAAGGGTGGTTATTATTGTACCTACCCGCGAATTGGCGATTCAGGTTGGCGAAGATGTGGCGGAACTTACAACGTATTCGGAACTTAGGTCGGCGGCAATTTTTGGTGGAATAGGTTGGACAAAACATGCCGATTTATTGGAGCCGGGAATTGATGTTTTGGTTGGTACACCCGGAAGGATGTGGGATTTATATCAGACGGGAGTATTGGTTCTGAAAAAGGTAAAATACCTGGTTATTGATGAGGCCGACCGAATGCTTGACCTGGGATTTCTACCGCAACTAAAACAGTTGCAAGAAGTTATTCCGTCAAAAAAACAAAACCTTTTGTTTTCTGCAACTTTCTCTGAAAGTATTGAAAAACTGGCGGAGGAGTTTTTAGATTACTATGAAAAATTGGAAATTGCTCCATCTGCAACACCAGTTGAAAAGGTTACTCAAATAGCCTACCGAGTACCAAATTACCGTACAAAATTAAATTTAATTGGGGCTTTGATGGAGGACGAAGAGATTTTTAAAAGGGTAGTTATTTTTGTGAAAACAAAAGAACATGCAGAAGGAGTCTTTAAAGTTGTTCAGCGTAAATCGAAGGGTGAAACGCGAATTCTTCATTCAAACAAAGGCCAAAATGCACGGATAAATTCGATTCAGGCATTTAAAGGTGGCGAGGTTCGGGCTCTGGTTACAACCGATGTTTCGGCACGAGGAATGGATGTTAGTCAGGTTAGTCACGTAATTAATTTCGATATTCCCAACGATTACGAAGATTATATTCATCGAATTGGACGGACTGCACGCGCAGGAAATAAAGGAGATGCAATTACTTTAGTGGATCCTTCGGACGAGTGGCACTGGAGTAAAATTGAAGAGCTTATTCGTATGGATATAGAACTTCTGGATTTACCGAAAGATGTAGAAATAATTGAAACTGAATTTGACGAAAATCAGGAGCAACTTCGCGAAATCGATCGTCAGAAGATAATTGACGACCCAACTTTTAAAGGCGCTTTTCATAAAAAGACAAAAAAGTTTTCATCGAAACGTTCTTATGATGATAAATTTCCGAGAACCAGAGAAAGGCAGAAAAGGACGAAGAAACGCTAAAATTTGGCTACGCGCCTAGCGGTTTTAACCGCCTGGCGCTTGAGAATAAGTTTTATGTTAGTTTGATTGTGTCAGAAGCTTTCACAATCCCGTTCACTACAATCTCCAATTTGTGTTTTCCCGGATAATGTTTCCGTGTAGAAAGGTTTTTGAAAGAGTGCTTTTTTACAATGGAATGTAAGCCCGGTTCCATTTCAAGTTCCTTCATTTGAAATACTTTGGGTGAAGTTTTACCCAAAGATTTTACAAAATGAAAAATATATTCGAGTCGCACTTTTTGTTTTTTATCCGTTTTTAGATTTAGGTTGAATGAGAAATTTATCTCTTCACCAATTTTTGGTGAGCGGTTCGAAATTTCCAGATTTTCAATTTGCATTTTTTCAGGATTAGCAAAACCAAACAGCAGCATCGCCCGTTTATTTCCTTGTTTTAAAAGTGTACGGCAGGCATGTTTTATTATCCAGTCAGTGTTTTTTGAAGTTCCTTGCCAACGTTCGCAAATATCTAAAACCAAAACAGGGTGATCTTTCGAGATGTCGTTTAAATTATTGGCAACACTTTTCCTAACAAATTCTTCGGGATCGTTTTTTAGTTTTTCCAAAATAGGTAAAACCAACGACGGGTCTTTTTTTAATGCCGGAACGCCCAACCCCCAAGGCAAACGTGGTCGGCAACCTTCGCTGGCAAAACGGCGCACTTTAAAATCTTTGTCATCAGCCCATCGGTTCATAAATTTCATTGCCGCCTTCAAATCTTTATTTAAAAAGGAACGAATGGCAAATTCAGAAGTTCCGCATTTGGTTAACGCACCCAAAGCCGGGAGTGAAATATCCCAATGTTCTTGTCCGTAAACTTCTACATAATCGGGCAAAACAATCGATTCGAAACCAGTAACTTTGGGAACAATTGCTTTTAAAATTTCAACTGTCTTAGCGAAATTTTTTGGCAGAAATTGAAACAAACACAAAGTGGTATGTCGCATTTTTTCTTTTAACTCCCGCTCTGCCCAATTCGAATCACATACCGAATTGGAAAATTTTTCCGTGTTAAATTCAGGATAAACTTCTTTTAATACAGTGGCGAACAGTTTTACTTTGTTGGGTGGGAAAAGGATGTCTTTTAGTTTTTCGGGCATTTTATTGAGTTTAAAGTTCAATGTTGCAAATGACTAGAGTTAATTCAAACCTGTAACTTCAGAATATCATGCTGAATTTATTTCAGCATCTCCCTACACAACGTAAGATTCCGAATCCGTCGGCTGACGGACGGAATGACGTCTCTGAAATTTGAAGCTTGACTTAACACCAGTGACAAGTATTAAAACCTAGATTGAAATTAATTTGTCTAATTCATCCATTAAAGTTTTGCGTTGGTTTAAAAGTTGCTTGTGTTTATTTTTATTGAATAATTTTAACAGTAATAAACGCGATCGTCCGGCTGTTTTTCGGAATAAAATGTACCATTTAAATGCCAGTTTCCCAGCAAAAGGTAAACTAATTAGAAAAGCCAATTTCATCCAAATTCCCGGAATTAACCAAGAGAAAGCAAATAATTCGAGGAGATAAGTTATGGGAAATAAAAAAAGGCCAGGTGCCAAAAAGAAGGTACTCCAAAAAGCGATGTCTTTTACTTTTTTTCGAACTATAGTATCGATAAGAAAATATGGAATAGCATTAAATAAAAAGCCGAATATAAATATAGGTAGCCCAATAATTAAAATTAGCTTGTTCAATGCAATATTTAAAATGTTGTTTTTAGGATTTTCTACCAGCCAATTCCTGATTCTCAACTTCTTAATTAACGCATTATAGGCATTTGCTTTTTTTACCAAATTGTCAATTTCTTCTGGCTTCTCAGTTTCTAAAATGTCTAGTTTTTCTACTAGTATCTGATCCGATTTAAACAAGTTTAAAGTTGATACCTGTTTGTTTTGCCTTTTCAGAAAATGGCTCCCATAAATTCCCCTTATCTTTTCAAAATCGGCATAATATTTTTTAGTCTTAAAATCGATTACTAACGACTGAATTGCTTTATGAATTTTTTCGCGCAACAGTAAAATTGCGGCATTCGGGTTCTCTTTGTATTCTTTAAAATAGTTGTTAACCAGAATTGGGTCGCCATAATTAACTATAAGTGTTCGGTTGAATTTCCAATAACTGCTGTAATAAATACCTATTGGTATAATATGAATGTCGAGGTTCTGTTCAGTGTTTTCTTCGGCCATAAAAACGATTCGTGGCACAGCTTTTTTATGAGCTAACATTTGTCGTTTGCCCGATTGTGCAGCTTCAGGGTAAAGTGCCAGTGAAGAGTGGTGTTCCAGTATTTTTATCGAGTCGGCAAAGGTTTTGTCGTTGTTGGCAAGGTTTTTCTTCCCATCGCGCAAACGGTAAGCTGGCATCATTTTTAAAAACCGCAAAAGCGTAGTAATAATCCCCGGTTTAAAAATATCTGCACGAGACAACCAAACTGGTTGATGTCGGGTGTTTAATAAAACTGCCATAGCATCGCTCAATGCATTTTGATGGTTGGGGGCAAATACAATGGGTTTATCTTTGGGAATTTTCTCCTTACCCGTAACTATTTTTCTTTTGTAAATAAGCCATTCGGCGAATCTGACGTACTGCTTAAAACACCAATAACCCAAGGACCATTTTTCGTATTTCATCATAACTTGTTGAGAAGTTAATCTTTTTGCAACGTAATTTATTGTCTGACTTAAAATTCGGCTTGAAAGTAAATAATCAATTTGAATAAACATAAAAAAACCAGATACTTAATGTTCTAAGCTATCTGGTTTTTTTGAATATATGATAATGTTTAGTTCCCTAAAAGTAACTTCTTCATTTTTGCATGAATATCTGTATTCTTCATTATCCCGATAAATTCTTCAGCTCCCGGGCCATATGCAAAAATTGGTACCATAACTGCAGTGTGTCCTCCGGTTGGGTATCCAGCTTTTACCGTGCCATCTTTTATACTTCCTCCGGTAATTGCCATTCCTCCGGTTTCGTGGTCGGCAGTAACAAGAACTAAAGTTTCACCATCTTTTGCCGCAAATTCAAGGGCTTTTCCTATGGTTTTGTCAAAATCGAGCATGTCTTCAACAATATAAATTGTGCTGCTGGCATGGCCTCCCCAGTCTATTTGCGATCCTTCAACCATTAAAAAAAATCCTTTTTTGTTGTTGCTTAGAATATTGATCGCTGTTTTTGTTGCAATTGGCAGCATTTCTCCACGGTCGGTAAGTCGACCTGCATCTCCATCGGCAGTAAGAGCCGCCAATTTCCCTTTTTTTACTTTTTTAATTTTATCCAAATCTTCCTCAAACCGATATCCTTTTTTAACTAACTCTTCAACCAAATTTCTACCATCTTTTCTTTCAGTAAAATGTGTTTTTCCTCCACCAATAAAAACGTCAATGTCAGTTTTTAGGAAATCGGCGGCAATTTCTTCGTACATATTTCTTTGTGGCTGATGCGCAATAAACGATGCCGGAGTTGCATGCGTAATGGTTGAAGTAGAAACCAATCCGGTAGCTAATCCATTTTCTTCTGCTTCTTCTAAAATAGATTTAATTGAAATCGTATCAGAATTTACCCCAATAGCTCCATTATAAGTTCTAACGCCGGTAGAAAGTGCGGTTCCGCCAGCTGCCGAGTCGGTAATATAATTGTCAGCCGATTGTGTTTTGGAAAAACCAATGTGTTTGCAGTTTTCAAGAAACAATCGACCTTTGTTTGCCGTAAGTCCTGAAAAAACATGAGTAACTCCCATGCCATCTCCAATTAATAAGATTATGTTTTTTGGTTTTTTTGATTTAAAATCTTGTGTGAACGTTTTTACCTCATAGGTTTTTCCACCTAAGTATGTTTTTTCTTTGTCATCTGTCTTTGCATCCAAGTACGAATCTTGGGCAAATGTTGAAAAAGAGAATGCAAGAGCAATTATTAAAATCGGTAATTTGTGTATCATAATTTTATCATTTATTTGTACTAAAATCAAGTATATTTAAGACCTTAAAAATAACAAAGGTTCGGTAAATATGTTTATTTTAATTTTTCTAATTCAATATTGGAAATGTTTTTATTGAGAGAAAAAGTGGTTCCTTCAATTGTTGAATTCAAACTAATTACATCCATAACAGTAAAGTTGCTTAAAACTTCTTCTGCTTTTTTTCTTGAAATATGTGCTAGTCTGATAAACTTTGAAAAGGAAATAGAACTGTTGTTTTGCAGATAATTGACTAGAAATTTTTCGTCGTCTGAATAAGAAAAATGAATTCCTTGTGAACTGTTTTGTTTTTTCCAGACCTCAATTTGAATTTTGTGGGCGAGTAAGTTTTCGTCGGCACTTCTAATGTATGCCAGCCATTTTCCGTTTTCATCTTTGGCAAAATGGGGTTTTTCGTTGCTGGGTTCTATTTGGATTTCCAGAACTGTTTTTCCATCAACGTGCCATTGTTTGGTAAGAAAAATTATAGCCGGTTTGCTGTATATTTTAGCAGCACTTTCTACCATGTAAAAATCTTCATCACTTTTTATTCCGGCAATTTTACCATTGTCCTTTACTCCAATTAAAAGTCTTCCGCCTTTAGTATTGGCAAAGGCAACCAACGATTTTGCGATTTTTTTTGAATCGTTTATGCAGAATTTAAAATCTTGCTGTTGGTGCTCCCCCTGTTCGATTAATTTATGAAGAAAAGTGCTCACGTTAATTTTTATTCTACCTCAAAAATAGAAAGTCAAGTTGAAATAATAC
>JABMPI010000112.1 GCA_013203755.1 Bacteroidota bacterium | reverse complement strand
TTTTGTGGACTTACAATAAACTCACTGCCCTTAATAACTCCAGTATTTAAAAGTCGTTGAACCCTTTGGTGAATTGCTGCACCGGAAACACCACATTCCCTTGCCACTTCCAAGAAAGGAATTCGTGCATTTTTAGTAATCAGCTTTAATATCTTTTCATCTAACTCATCAATATCTGCTGCTTGGTCTAAATATTCTTTTTTAATCATTTTTGTGAAATGTGAATTTAGTTTCAAATTAACAATCAAATGTACAAATTATTTACAATAATTAAGTACAGGTACAATAGAATACCCCAATAGTAACAAATTGAAACTAAACACTGATTTCTATCAGATTATTATTATTATTATTATTATGATTATGATTTACACCCCAGTTTTAAGGTTCAAAATATCGGCTCCTGATGGTTCCTGAAAAATTTTCAATTCGAACTCTGGAACAACAGCAAAAATATGGTCGAAAATATCGGCTTGAATAGATTCGAAATTCGCCCATTCCTTGTCTTTCGAAAAGACATAAATCTCAATAGGTAAACCTTTCCCCGATGGATCCAATTGTCGAACCAAAAAAGTCATATCTAAATTTATCATTGGATGTTGACGCAAATACACTTCTAAATATTTTCTAAAAATACCAACATTTGTTTGATGCTTCCCACTAATATAATCTTCATCCAATAGATTTTTTCCCTTATTGTATTCGTTTAACTGCTTTTCCTTTTGAAGTACATAATCGCGAATCAGATCAAATTTTTCAAATCGACTTAACATAGCTGAATCGCAAAATTTAATACTACCCATATCAATTGAAACGGCTCGTTTTATTCTTCTGCCACCCGACTCTTCCATACCTTTCCAATTATTAAACGACTCGGAAACCAGTGCATAAGTAGGAATTGTTGAAATTGTTTTATCCCAATTCTGAACCTTTACAGTATTTAAAGTAATATCCAAAACCGTTCCATCTGCCCGGTGACTTTTCATTTCAATCCAATCGCCAATTGCTACCATCTTGTTGGCCGAGAGCTGAATAGAGGCAACAAATCCTAAAATGGTATCTTTAAAAACCAATATCAGCACTGCCGCCAGTGCTCCCAAACCTGTTAGTAAGTAAGTTGGGTCTTTATCCAAAAGGATGGATATCACCATAATTCCAGCCATAAAAAACACCAGTATCTTCACCAATTGCACATAACCTTTTATGGGGCGATGATGTGCAAATGATGTAGTGTTATATATTTCGAGTGCCGAATTTAGTATGGAGTTGGCAATAAAAACGATAATAATCGTAAAATAAATTTTGGCAATTCCTGATAAAAATATATGGAGAGACAAATAATAGTTTTCCGACAGAATTTTCATCTCTTCCATATTCAGGTTTTCAAGAACAACGGGCGATGCAAAGTCGGCTGTAAAAAACAAAATAAATGCCGGAGCTAAATGTGCCAACCCACTAAATACCTTGTTTTTAACAAGAATATCGTCCCAATCTGTTTTGGTACGTTTAGCAATTCGAGAGACTATACGCAAAAATATCTGCCTGGTTAAAAAGTGTGCCAACCATGCAACAAAAATTATTATTAAAATACAAACTAATGCTACTACTGGTTTAGCTAGAAATTCCATTCCGCCCAATTCCCGAATATAGTCGAGTAAAAATTTATAAATTGTTCTCATGCTTTGGTTTAATGATATTTAGTATTTTCGAGCAAAAATAATAAATGCGATTGATATGAAACTAAAGATTCTCTTTATTCTTTTAAGTTTTCCAATTCTTACATTTGCACAAATTGACTACAACAAGTATTTTAAAAATAAATCGTTACGCTTCGATTTTTTATTGGGAGGAAATAACAAAGAGGTAAAAGTTTATCCTGAACAAATTAAACAAGAGCCATTTTGGGCGGGTTCAAAAACCAATCTAATCGATCCTTTTAATTATGGAACATACCGTTTCCGGGTTTTCGATATAAAATCAGACAGTTTATTGTTTTCAAAAGGTTTTAGCACACTTTTTCAGGAATGGCAAACTACAGCCGAAGCCAAAGTTACAGATAAAACGTTTTATCAAGCAGCAATTTTTCCTTTTCCCAATCATAAAATCAGGCTAGAAATTGAAGCCCGACAGTGGGAAGGTAATTTCAAAACTATTTATCAAACCGAAATAAATCCAAACAACTATTTTATATTGAATGAATCGAACTCTCCTTTCGAATCGGTTGATATTCTAAAAAATGGGAAACCTGAAAAAAAAAGTAGATCTGGTTATTTTGGCTGAAGGTTATACAAATTTGGAAATGGATAAATTTGTTGAAGATGCAAAACGCGTAACTCAATATTTATTTGATGAAGAACCATTTAGGTCTGATAAAAAAAACTTTAATATTAAAGCTGTTTTAACTCCTTCTGTTGACTCCGGAACCGATGTTCCGGGAGAGAACATTTATAAAAACACCCATTTCAACTCAAATTTTTTCACCTTCAATTTGCCCCGCTATCTAACAACCAGCGACATGAAAACAATCTACGATGCTGCCGCAGTTGTTCCGTACGACCATATTT
>JABMPI010000111.1 GCA_013203755.1 Bacteroidota bacterium | reverse complement strand
GATACATGGGGACTGATAAAAAAATGGCAAAAGATGCTATAAAAAAGGCTTTTGGTAAATTATAATTTCATTAAAATATCTTAAACGAAAATTTCCTAAAGCTCCTTATAATCTGATAAATTAAATACCCTTGGACGATCAATGTGAAAAGTTCCAGGAACGAATAAAATGAGTTCTGATGTTGAAGTATTTCTGATATTGAAATTTTATGAATAGGATTTAGGAATCTAGCAAAAAGAGGATCTTTAAGCACATCAAGTCTGAATTTTGTAAAGATTATTTTATAGTTACCAATCCAAGCAAACAATAAATATGAAATCACTAAATACAAAAGAGCCGGTCTTACCCAGTATCGTCCAAATCGATTGCTATATTTATTGAAGTACATCAAAACTCCATCCGCCCAATTTTTACGTTTTGATGAAAGTGGAACAACAAAAAACACATCAATAAAATCGTAGAATGGACTCACCAACCAAGTAATAAATTTATCAATTTTTACTTTCCACATTGGCGAGTTAGATTCGAAAATAATGGCTTCTGGTTTTGTCCAACATTTATTTGACGCGTAATACATTTCCATTTCATTAGAATAAAATTCCAAAGATTCCTTGTACTTTTTTTGGCTAATAGAATTAAGTTTCATCTGGCGAAAATATTCAATAACCTGGTGTTGATTTAAACTGCTATCACATTTTCCCAATGGATCTGACGCAAGGATTTTCTGAAACCAACTGTTTCGAATTGTCACTATTTCATAAATATAGGAATACCAAAAATACAATTTGCTCTTTTCAAATTCGCAATCATAAAACCTTGCATTTTTTAAGTTTGAGTAATTTACAATACAAGAATCGTTAACACTAACATTCTCAAATTCAATATCAGACTTCAAGTTCTTGAAATAATTAAGCTCTAATTTATCGATTGACGAATCAATTATATTGAACATTGAATTACTAAAATCACCCATCAGCTTCAGATGTTCTACTGATTCTAAATTTGAAAAACTTATTTTCGATTTTTCCACCGGGGCATCAATCTTTAAACTTTTAATTCCCGGACTTGATAGGAAATCCCAGTACTCATAAAAACAATGATTGGAGTTTAAGTGATCTCTAATTTTTATATCCTTCGTACTAAGAAAACGAAACTTACATTTATGGGCGATAAATGTACTTACTATGCTATCCTCGACAGTAAAACTATCAAAACAGCATTCCCTCAGAATTAGAGATGAAATATAAGTCTGTTTTCCATTAAAAGAATCAATATATACTGTATCAAAATCACCGGTGAACGAAAGAGTTTTTATTTTACACGCACTAAAAGTGATTGCACCTTTAACACCATCCTTAATTGTTCTTACTGTACTTTCTAATATACAATTATTAAAAATCAGATTAATTTTTTTTTGTGAAGGATTAATCTGGAATATACCTCTGAAAATGCAATTAACAAAGGTTTTTCCTTCCCAGCTATTTGGGCTATAATAATGATCAGTTATAATCATCTTTTCAATATTACCTTCCGGTTGCTTGTCAATTTCATAACCTTTAATTTCTTTCATGATCGGTTTTTTTAGATTAACTCTAACGAAGATACATAAAAACAAAAAGTGCTTATCAAAAATTACGACCTGAAGCACCAAAATAAACACCGGTTCCGGCCAACCTTGTCACCTCAAATTATTTTCAGATGCTTCAGGAAAAAGAAACCACATCTGACACCAAAAATAATTAAGGTAATCGATAGAACATTTCTATTTCTGAGATCGTATAAAATGTTGCATCGTCAGACGCCGCTAAAACCTGCATAACAGAGTACAGTCCAGGAGGCATAACAATTTTAGTTATGCCTCTTTGTTTTTCTGCAGTATCGTTAAAAATTCTGGTGTGGATGCATTACCGGAATAAATACCGTTACTGGGCAATTGAAGTAATTTCAGTTTGTTCCTGGTTGTTGCTTCTTTTTTCCTTGATGGTTTTTACTAATCTGGATACTGAAATTGCCAAAATAATTAATAATATTATCTGAATTATCCGGGCTGTTATTTTAGATTTGCGGTTTGTCACAATCCTATAATTTTAGCGAATCAAGTTAGTGAAATTGGATCTCACACCAAAATAAATCTTGTTGCTTCAGGAATAAATAACTGGAGTACCAAAATTTATAACGGTACTTTCAGGAAAATTGTTCCAGTCCGGGGTTTTAAAATATACCTGGTGGGATCGTGGTTTATTTGGGTGCTGGACACAAAAACAAGGGAACGAATATTTTAAGATTGCTTAGATTCAAATTGTCCTGTTACAGGATTGTAAACCTTGCCCTTCAAAGCTTTAGGATTCTGTTTCAGTAGTTCATTTAATGCAATTTCTCGCAAATCAGGAATTGTATATATCATGTGTTTATCCATTTTCCCCATTGCAAAAGCAAGCATTTTTTCGTATAATAAAAGAGAAATTTGATTAGCTTCATTTCTTTCGTTTAGTAATTTAATCATTTCTCTTTGTACATTGACCATTTCAAAGGCAGTATCTAAATCCGCTCTTAACTCTTCAATCTTTTTTGTTTCTGGAATTTCAATATCAAATAACTCGTTGAAAGGAACTCCTAAAGCTTTTGCAATCCCTTTTCCTGTTTCGATAGTCATCGCTTTAGTACCATCCAGTTCTACCGGTTTTTCAATACTTGCTAAAGTAGCTTGCTTAATTCCGGCAGCACGGGCAACATCAGCTTGTTTTAAGCCTTTTTCAATTCTCAGTTTTTTTATTTTCTCTTTGAATTCGTACATGTAATCACAAAACTAAAATATTTCTATTTCATTGAGCAGTCTGATATTAACAAAAAGAGGTTAATAACTAAAATATCGAAATATCACGATTTAATTAAAATAGATTATAATTTTACATCATTCTATTTTAATTCATATATTATCAATAAATATAACAAAATGAGTGAAGAAAAAGTTATTGTTTACACAAACAAAAGAGATTTAAGAGAATTAATCACTGAGGTGATTCAATCTAAAGGTAATCAACAACCCGATTTTGAAAACGACAGAATTTCAAAAGATGAAGCTGCAAGACTAATTGGTAGAACCACACCAACGTTAAATAAAATTATTCGTGAGGGTAAACTAAAGGAATATGGTTTTGGTAAGCGTGGCAAGTATTTATTGAAGAGTGAAGTATTGGAAGCACTTAGAAACTCAAATATTTAAAAACTACAATCATGGAAAAAAAGCAAGAATTAAAACCCATTGAAAAACTTGAAAATTTAATTGTCAGTTGGGACGGTTTAGCATCGGAAGCACTAATGACAGTACATAACTGTTC
>JABMPI010000110.1 GCA_013203755.1 Bacteroidota bacterium | reverse complement strand
TCTATATTAATAAAAGATTTGTAATTCCTGGAGAACATAGTGCCGACGAGAAACCAGTTTTTTTTACACCTGCCGGGAATTATAAATTATTTAATGGTGAAATTAAATATTTAGTTTCTGCTTTCAAAATATTTAAATTTCAGGAAGAGTTAGATAAAGAAATTATTGGTTTAGGTCGATCCGATAAATTACAAAAAACTTCCGAAATCTGGTTTGGGTTGGAATTTCATGAAGATGTTGAGTCAATTGATGGATTATCTATTTGTTTCGACCTGCGAAATGAAGTTTACGAGAATAGTTTTTACGAATCGTTAGTTAAGGGGAAGTGGACAATTAATGGACAATCGGTCAAATTTACTCAGGGTTTGTGCGGCGAAAACAGTATTGAAGCGAACAGCCTTGATTCCTTACTAAAAAAAGAACTGGATGTTACAACTAAAGTAAGTAGCCACACTAACCGGTTTTACAATAAAAAATTCCAGACTTTAACAGGAGGAGAATTCTCACTGTCAGAACTTTCATCGGATGAAAAATATCCTTATTCTTTTACAGATCATTTTTCACAAAAAGATCTGGATCAAATAGAGGGTAATTTAATTTGGATAAAGGTTGAGTTTCCACAAATACTACCATCAGAAGTTCTCGATGACCTGTTTTGCTCAATAAATTGTTTTCCGGCATTTAACCGGCATTTAAACGAATTCACCCAATCATCAAGAGATTTCATCAACATTATTCCTCTGGTAACCCAGGAAGTTTTCCTTGACATGAAAAAGGTAACAAGCAGCAACGGAAACTCTTTTACTATAAAATCATTCTCCGGCATTAACAAAGTAAAAAACGGAACATATATTGTCCGGCATGGAGGTGTTGGGCGGTTCGATGCTCGAAATGCTGCCGAAATAGTAAATTACCTGCTTGAACTATTGAGAGATGAAAGTGCGGCTTTCTCTATAATTGGTGCCGATATGATTGCTTCTGATCTAAAAGAACTGAATCAAACCATTACCCGTTTAGATCAACGGCTCAATGAAAGTAACGTAGTAAAAAAAGAAACCTCGTACCTATTACTAAAATCACATCCTGAAGATGATACCCTATTTATTGAATTCTGGACTACCAACGGGGAGTTTGCCAATAGAATTAAAAGTGGAGAGAAACTTTTTGTGTACGACGGAAGCGACCTTTTGCCCGATAGTTTGTCTATTATTACACCAACCGTTGGAGGCCGCGAAAGTATGGAAACAGAAGAGCGGGTAAATGCTTATAGGAAAGCACTTCTTTCGCATGGAAGAGTAGTTACGAAAGAAGATATAAAAGCCCTTTGTTTTGAACACTTTGGAAATCTTCTAAAAAAGGTAGAGATAAAAAAAGGTTTACAAACCGGAAAATCTACCAATGTTGGATTTATCCAAACCCTGGACATTTTCCTCACACTGGCAAAATCATACGATGAAATAGATCAAGAGGAATTACAATTTCTAAAAAATGATCTGTTAATAAAGCTAGAGGAACAATCGGCAAATATTTTGCCTTTTAGGTGTTTTGTAAATGGGAAAGAGTAATTTTTGAAAAGAACTACATACCTAACATATTCTGAAATTTTGGATTTTTCTAGGTTGTAGATATCTATAAAAGATAGGAATTATTGTTTGTTGTTATACTATTTTCTAATTACCACTGTAAGTTCCTGATAGTTAGTGTGAAATAATTTATAAATTACAGAGTATAGATTATAGTAGTAAAATATACTTCTATCCATTGTTGAAAATTAAACTTACTGCTATATATTTCATCATCGCATTAGCATTAACGGGATGTGCTTCGCAAAAAACATACAGAATTCTTCTCTAGAGACTATTAACGTCCGATAATTCCATCAAACATAAGGAATTAGCCACCAATCAACACAGTTGGAAAACCAATTGTAATAGTACCGCCATGAGCAGTTGGATCGCCCATACGTGCTGCTGGCCGGCCACCGATCAATACAGTTAAGGAGCCTTTTACAATTACAGCCGGCGGACCTGTGCAAGTGCAAGTGTCACCCATAACTGCTGCAGGCATTCCTCCAATCAAAACAGTAGGAACTCCTGGCCCGGTAATAGGCCCACCTACATGCGGTATCGGTGAAGGAAATGCAGGCGTTTGCATTGGACAAGTATGTATGTCGCCAACTCTGGCTGCTGGTTGTCCCATAGTTTCTTTAGTTTATCATTATTACTGCACCCTTTACGGTTGTCATAGCTCCACCATTTACCTCTGCACTGGCATCGCCTTTAAGAGTTGCCATTGCACCGGAAACTTCAGCACTGGCAGTTCCTTTAGCACTGAAAGTAAGTCCTTTAGCAATGAAATCAACAGTTGCTTTTTGGTCTATATTTATTCCTGCGACTTTAACATCACCTCCATTTGCAGAAATCTCAACACCCCCCATTCCGTCAATTATTATTTTTGAATTTGTTACTAATTCAATATCCTTCATACTTTCCAAAATAATACCTTTGGGTGACAGTTCTACTTTATTCATATTTTCGTCGTTTAGCAATATCGATTTTTCATCGTCGCTGATAACAACTTTATTTCCGCCTGGGGTATCAATAGTGGTTATTTTTTTATCATCATCAAACTCAATGCGTAAATTACTTTTGGTAACAATGCCTTTAAAACTGTTTTTATTGTTTGGCCAGGCACTGTGCGGTTTGTTTTTTCCATGATATAAACTACCAATAACATACGGTTTTTCAGCATCGCCCCCCTCGAATCCAACCAGAACTTCATCTCCAATTTCAGGAATAAAATAGAATCCTCGTTCGTTGGCAGAGTAAGGGCTGACAGCTCTAATCCACGGGCTCATCAGGCTTTTCTCCTGCCAAAAAAAGTTTACCCGGACTCTTCCCAATTTTTCCGTGTCTTTATTGTCTTTTACAATGGCACTTTGTGGTTCGCAAAAAGCAATAGCTCCGGGATTGGTATAATCGGGTACTGTTGCTTCAGCAGAAACACCGGTAAATTTATTCTGGTAGTTCATTAAATTATCACAAGAATGAGTAACGGATGTTATAATGTACTCTCCATAATCTACCTTCCCTTTATTGTCAATTTTAAGTGCTTTAATATTTGCTTTTCCTCCTAATTTTACCAATGGATTCTGGCTGGAACCTTCTACCGTAGACATTCCAACTGCATGAGCATTTTCCTGCAATTCAACAACTTCTTTCAATTGTTTTGCATAATTACTTTTCGAAACATTCAGGTGGTTGTAGTACAACTGTGCCTGGTACGTAAAATGTTTTACTGATTTATCATGAGCTAACCCTCCAAATTCATTCAATTGTTTTTTCCCGACCGATTTGGTAGAAGAGTTTTCAATGGTAGTTTCTTTATAATAATCGTAAAATTTGTATTTGAAATTTATAGGATTCAGGTTTATCCCAAAATTAAATTCAGATTGATTAATTCCAAGAATCATATTTGTTTTAGAGCCGGTAAGGGCTCCAAAAATAAACTCTGTACCATCGTAGAAAAACCATTCACCAAACCTTGTTGCCAACCTACGTAGAAAATCATAATTATTTTCGTTATACTGAACTGTATATTCAAACTGTGTTTTTGTATTTGGATTTATTTTCGACTTTAATAAATTACGTGGATATGGTTTTAAAACTTCTTCAACAACCTGTTTCAGGTTTTTATTTTCGAATGAACGGCTTCCAGGAATATCATTGAGTAAAATTTCGGGACTTTCCCCGGAGAGAATCACCTGATTTGACTGTGACAATCCCGATTTTATTCCCTTAACATTTGTAATTATTCCCTTGAAACTAAAATTGTCAGGTGAACTGTCGTCTCCTTTTTTGCTAACATCAATAGATATAATGATTGTTGCACCAATAAATTTTTTTGATTTATCCATCACAAAACTATCGACTGATTCAAAGGTGTCTAAACGGCAAGCCACTTCAAATTCATTACATTTATAAATACTCTGGTGAATATTGACGTGTAAAAAATCTTTTACTTCATTTCCATCTATCTCAATCCTTACTTTCGATGCCAGTGCCATTTGAATATTTTTATATGGACAATATATATATGAATATATCGGATAATATTGAACCTGATTAATTTTGTACTTTCATTTTATCCCTGTTTAATCATAACCAGACCATACGTTTTCATGGGAAGCTCCGGCTACCGATATTTTTTTTGCAGAGATGGTAATTTGAACGAAAACTTTGCTGCAGTCTTTAAAACTTTCGAAATATTTAATTAGCCTACCATTCCAAAATTCGATTGTTTTGAGCGATTTTCCATTATCCATCCCGACAAAGATTATTTTCCCATTTTTATCAGCAGCTTCAGTAAACATCCAGTGTAATAGCTCCACATCATTCTCAACAGCTATTGAAACATTTATTTTTCCACCTTCAATTTTTGATGTAGGCAAGCCTCGCTGATCTGTTGTTTGCGAAAACTTAAAATTACAAGCTAAAACACGAATGCCTTTATTTTCATTTTGGTGACCTTCAATATGTAATCGTGCAGTTAAAGACATAACAAATAATTATCTATTCAGAGCAAAAGAAAAGTAGTCATTTCCTAACTCTCCTTCACCCATATTAATTTCTTGAGCAATTAATGTAA
Organism: Bacteroidota bacterium; assembly: GCA_013203755.1. Classification (GTDB taxonomy): domain Bacteria; phylum Bacteroidota; class Bacteroidia; order Bacteroidales; family Prolixibacteraceae; genus Draconibacterium. The sequence goes on along the minus strand of JABMPI010000110.1, from coordinate 7,280 downwards.
CCGACATGGTCATTGTTCCCATATGACCTGAATGATCAAATGTTTCAGAAAATGTAGCAACATATGCATTTTTAAATTCAAACTTCCTCATTATCGCATCTTCATGGCGTTTATTAAAACTAATTGAACCTTTTGCAATTTTTTTGCTATGGCATATATTCTCAAAAAACATATTATTTTCTCGTGAATTTAATTCAAATGTGATCTCACCACCAACAACCGAAGAGGTAATTCTTCCCATTTCGTCAACAGGTCTGCAAATTGTGTAGCTTGCTTTAGTCACATTAAACTCTGTTCCTTCTATATCTAGTTTTGCTTTAAATGACATAATTTCTATTTTTTTTAGGTTAAAAAAAAGTTTGTAAGATTGTTTAATCTTCCACCCACTCATTCAAATGTACAGCCTCGCCCATCTTAATTTCAATACATGAAATTGTCAAATTAATTATGCCCAATCCTGATTCAAGAAATGTCTCTTTATAATTAGTCATAAATGCTTGCTTAAATTCAAGTTCTGCAAACCTTCCCGTCTCTTCACTCTTATGCACAGTTATTTTACCGTCTTTCCGCATATAAGCATCACACATCCATGCCATTAATTCATTTTTTTCGGGCGATTCAAGTTCCATCTCTATCTTTCCGCCCATTACCTCCGAAGCTGGTTGTCCGGTATAGTCGGTTTCTTGCGTAAGTGTGAAGTTAAAAGTCTGAATGGGAAAATTCTTCCCATCCAATTCCATTACTATTTTTGTTCTTGCTATCATAACTATTAAATTAATGATTAATACTAAAAATTTGTCCTAACTTTATTCTATAATTCATTTAAAATAAGCCCTGTCAAGGAGCATTGCTCTGGATGAGCAGAGTTTATTCTTGATGAGAATTTGGAATTAATTTTGTTCATAATCAGCATCCCATTCGGTTCCGTCATCACCTTTCTGTCCATCCATTTTTATCATAAAGTTTTTGGCCGGGAAATAAGGTGTCATGTGAATGTCGAGATAGATTCGATCTTTTTGTACTGGATCTTGTTCAAACCTCTTTACAGAAAAGTTTTCAATCAATTTCCCTGGGCCAGTAACACTATCCAAAAATTTAACTATTTGCGATAAAATTTCTTTTCGTGTTTTTACATTAAAGTTTTCAAAAGCCCTTCGGTTTAAAAAATCCATCATAACCTTGGTAACGTAATCAAATACTCTTACAACAGAATAAGTTTGTAGTCCCAGGTTATCTCCATTAAAAAGTGTTTTAGCCGAAAATGCCATTACTTTGCCATACTCATTCACCATTGGAACAAGCCCAAGTTTTTCGAGATTAGCAATTTCACTTTTTTTAAGGTCAAATTTTACGCCATCCACTTCGTTAAGTCCTCCATGTTTTTTACCTGCAGCAACCTGCGACATTAGCGTATTATAAATTGATCCTGCCAAAGCACTTGAAGGAGGTATAAACAGTTCTTCTTCTTCTCCAACTTCAGCGAATTTATCCCTGCCAACTAACCAGTTGCAAGCCATCATAACATTGGATCGGTACATATCTCCACCTGCAAGGTTAGCCATTTGAAACAGATCCATTACATCATCCGGATTGTCCAGGTGTTCAAAATCGGTAACCAGCATTACTTTATTTTCATGTGCAATTTTTGCCCACTTTTCAACAACTTTATTTGATCCAAGATAGCCAGGTACTACTAGAATTCCATAATTATCTCTTAAGTCAAGCCGGTCGTAACTGTTAACCAATTCTTCTTGTACGGCATCTATAAATCTTGTATCATCAAGATCCTTTAATTGTTCCAGTTCTGCATTCATTATAGAAAGATTTTTAAGCTTGGTGCTTTCCGTATTTTTAAAGAACAAAGCGACAGATCGGTAGGATCTTTCAAGGTCTTTTGTTTCTTCAATTGCCTTGGCCATGTTGGTTTTAAAAGTGTTATTAGCAACTTTTATACTTTTTTCACTTGCTTCAACTATATCCGAAATACTCTCGGAAGAAGTTAAAACAGCGGCCCACAATTGCAGCGTCTTTTTTAGTTTCTCCCGATCGCCTTTGTAGGCAGATTCTGAAAGGAAAATTCGTTTTCTTGCTTTCCTTTCAGGATTCATATTCTCAACACCGGTAAAAGCCATTTCAAGAAGATCAAATCCTCCGCTTCCGGCCAGTTTATCAAGCCCAATTTTTAATTGCTCTGCTGGCTTTTCTATTTTTTTGACATTCTCAGAAACTTTCTCCTTGTATTGTGCAATATCTTGTGCTTTTTCTTGTTCAGCCATAATTTTTGTATTATTTGAATTAATAAATTTGATAAAAGTTTAAGCTTCTTCCAATTCTTTAATTAGCGCATACATAACTCCCAGAAGATCAGCCTTTGTTTCTGTCTTTTCCAGGGTTTTTCTCAATAATTTATTGCTTTTAAGCTGCTTAATTATTTTCTGGTACTGATCCTTTTCAATGGTTAAATCCTGAAGAAATTCACTTTGCGCTGTAATTCCTTTAATCCCAAAATCGGAAAGACCACTAAAAGAAAGTTTTTCTTGTTTCCCAACTCCCTCACTGTCTTCAAACTCTACTTCTACTTTCGGCTTATAATGTTCAAAAACATCGTCGATAGTTTGAAGACCTCCAACAATGTTCGGCTTAATTGGGGCATCTGTAGTGAGTTTCTCACAAAGTAATGTCCTGTTCTGCGGGATCTCCGCAAACGCTTCACTGGCATCACCTTTGACTTCTGTTCCACCTATTCCGTACTCTTGCATAATAAATTATTTTAAGTTTATAATCGTTGAAAAATAGTATGTAATTCCTGGTTTTATCAGTCAGGATTATTCCCAGATTAGTTCTTTGTTTTCATCTGTTTTCAGGGAAATAACAGAGCCTCTTCCAATTTCACCTGAAATTATTTTTTTTGATAAAGGTTTTCTAAGTTTATTCCGGATAACACCAATTAGTGGGCGTGCTCCATACTTTGGAGTAAATCCTGATTTAGCAAGTATTTCTTTAGCCTCTTGAGTAATATTTAATTCTATTCCTTGGACTTCAAGTGATTTTAACAAGTTCTTCAGATGAATATCAAATATTTTCACCACATTTTCTTCGCTAATTGGTGCAAACGGGACAATTTCGGTTAACCGCCCCAGAAACTCTGGTCTGAAATGGTTCTCCATAAGTTCGGCCAGTTTATTTGAAGAAGGAATTTCACCTTTATTAAATGCGTCAACAATAAAAGAACTTCCAATATTTGATGTAAAAAGTATTACTGCATTCGAAAAATCTCCTTCTTTCCCAAGACGGTCATGCAGTTTTCCTTCATCAAGGATTTGCAGGAAAATATCAAATACAGAAGAATGTGCCTTTTCAATTTCATCAAATAATACTATTGCATACGGTTTTTGTCTGATTTTGTTAACAAGCAAACCTCCTTCTTCATAACCAACATATCCCGGAGGCGCTCCATACAATAATGCTGCAGAATGTTCTTCTTTAAATTCTGACATATCAAAACGAATTAGAGAGGTCTCATCGTTAAAAAGGAATTCGGCTAATGTTTTAGCCAATTCTGTTTTCCCGGTTCCGGTTGGGCCTAAAAAAAAGAACGATCCTATAGGTTGGCCGGGTTTGCTTAATCCTGAACGCGATTCACGAATTGCTTCTGCAATACTCTTGATACCATGATCTTGGCCAACAACCCTTTTTTTAAGATGACTTTCGATATTCAGTAACCGGTCTCTTTCCTCAGTTTTTACTTTCCCAATTGGAACGCCAGTTTTGAGAGCAACAACAGCGGCAAGGTCAGATTTTTCAATTGAATCGACCTTTACACCAACATTTTCTTTAAGCTTGCCAAGTATCTGTTTTAATTCGGTTACGATTTCTTCAGTTGTCTCTATTTTATCAAAATCAGTTTGATTATCCAATTTAATCAGAAGAACAGGACTAATCTTTTCCTTTAATTTTCTGTTCAACCATAGTAACTCCTTTTTCAAATCTTCATCTGAAAGCTTATTCTCGTTTTGCTCCAACAACTCTAAATCATTTGTTAAGTCTTCAACTTCCTGACCGATTGTGTCTTGCATTAAACGAATGACAGACATCGCCCTGTCAATTAAATCAATTGCAGCATCTGGCAGACATCTTTCTTTTAGATATCGTTTTGAAAGACGCACTGCCTCGCTTTGTACTTCAATACTGGCTTTTATATTATGATGAGTTTCATAAACGGGGATAATTTCGCCAAGCATTCTTATGGCAATTTCTATATCAGGCTCTTCAAGTTTTACAATTTCAAATTTCCGATTAAATGCCTCGTCGGTTTCAATAAACTTTGTATAATTGTCAATTGAGGTTGTTCCGATAATAGTAATCATTCCTTTGTCGAGTTCCGGTTTCAATAGATTTGCAGCACCCGAAGCACCTGCTTGTTTATCTAAAATTGTATGAATCTCGTCAATAAAAAGAATTGCTTTATCATATTGTTCTATCTCTGAAATGATGTTTTTTAACCGGTCTTCAACCTCTCCTTTGTAAGATGCACCCGCTATTAACGATCCAAAGTCTAATTCAAATATTTTAGTGTCAATCAGGTTTCCCGGAACTTTTCTTTCAAGTACATTTTGGGCAAAACCATTTACAAGTGCAGTCTTCCCAACCCCTGGTTCTCCAACAATTATTACATTGGGTTTCGACCTTCTACCTAATATTTCAGCCATCATTCTCGTTTCCCGGTCTCTGCCAATAACCGGATCCAATTTTCCCTGCTGAGCCAACAGCGTTAAATCGTTACAAAACTTTAATAAGGCATTTTGTTTCTTTACTGTCGTGTCTTTGGAGTGGCCCTCTTGTTTGGTTCCTATTACATTTTCAAGATCAGTTTTTTTTATAAAATTATCTAATATCTCTTGTTGGTTAAGGTTGAAGGTTTTGAGTTGCTCATAAGTAAATCCTACTCCAGGTATAGATAATGCAACCAAAACACATAATGGTGTTATCAAATCTTCTGATAATTTCAAACGTACATTATCAGCCTCATTAAGAACTGCCTTTACTCCATTATCAGCGCTTGGTTGCTCTGTAACTTTACTGGCTTTTGGGTAACTTTCAATTCTTACTTCGGCCCACTCTTCCATATAATAGAAATCTTTCCCTAAGTCTTCTAGAATTGGAATTAGTCCGACGTCTTTATGCAATAAAGCTTTAAGTAGATGAGCTGGTGAAAACTCAGAATTCATAAATTCCTTTGCAATCGACTGAGAAATTTTGATTGCTTGTTTCATTTTATCTGAGAACATAAAATCCTTAATCAGATATTTTATTAATATTTATATAAAAATGCTTTGATTTAATGAATACAAACTTGATAGTTTTATACCAATCTCAATAAAATAAAAATATCAACAACCAAATTGGAAATCATAAATTCAAATTTTACAATATACTTTTACAAAAATTAGATCTGTTAATATTTAAAATTAGGATCTACATATTTTGTGAAAAGTCGAAGAGCATACGTATTTAGCATATACAATTTACATTATTATTATCTATTAATCAAGTTATTATAAAATATTATAAATAATTTTAATTAATAGTATTGTTTTGGTGGCGAAAAGAATTATTCTGTTTGTTTGAAGGTGCTTTGTTTCCTTGTCTTGATGGTTTGGGATTGAAAAGATGCACTTCAATATAATGTGGTAAAAACTACCTTTTGTTTATACTTTGGCAAGAATTATAAGTTATTATTCATTGGATAATGAATATTATGGATGTCATTTAAATAGTTAGGAAGTAATTCTTAGAATTAATTTGGGATAAAATTTATTTCATTTCCTTTTGCTCCGTTTCCAAATTCTAAAATTTTAGATCATATGTTTTTTCATTACTTTAATTAACCTTTGCTTTGGCAAGCATATGCTTCAATTATGTGCTTAATTTATTTATTATAGCCATGATGTTTTCGGTAAGATACGAAACATACGAATAGTTATTAATTTGTACTATTCATGTCCATTCGCCTTGATATTTGCGTCTTTAAATTTTACCACTTGCTATTTCCCAATCGTATCAACATATAATTTCTCCACTTTTTCTCTCGCCCACGGTGTGCGTCGCAAAAATTTTAAACTCGATTTTATGCTCGGGTTACTTGTGAAAGAATTAATATGAATAATATTTCCCAATTCGTCCCATCCATAATAACTTACCAGATAAACCATAATGGCTTCGAGCGTTTTTCCGTGGAGTGGGTTGTTGGGTTGTGATTGTTCCATGTTTCAAGATTCAGGTTCCGAATTAAAATTTAAGTTCTTCCAGCAATTCAATATATCTTTCTATTCCTGTAAAAATTTCACTTTTATAAATGTATTCATCTGCCGTGTGTGAGCGTGCAGAGTCGCCTGGCCCCATTTTAACCGACAGGCAAGAAATAATTGCCTGATCGGAAGTAGTAGGCGAACCATAAATATTTATTCCCTTGCTTTTTACTAATCGTGCAAATGGGTGATGTTCAGAAATCCCTGACGAATTCAATCTTACAGAACGTGGTTTTACTTCCGATTTAATTAGATTATCAATTATTACGGCCGCTTCTTTATTTAAATAATGTTCGTTGGTGCGTACATCAACCACAAAGTGGCAAGTGTCGGGAACTACATTGTGTTGCGTGCCTGCTTCAATTTGGGTAACTGTAATTTTTGCTTTCCCCAAAACAGCCGATACCTTTTCAAATTCAAAGTCGCGCAATTTCTGAATGTCTTCCATTGCTTTATAAAGTGCATTTTCACCTTCATTTCGAGCAGCGTGCCCCGATTTTCCATGCGCATAACAATCTAAAACAAGCAGTCCTTTTTCTGCAATTGCCAATTCCATTTTTGTGGGTTCGCCAATAATGGCAAAATCAATTGGAGCAATTTGGGGCAATAGAATTTCCATTCCGCGTCTTCCCGAAATTTCCTCTTCGGCACTCGCACCAAAAACCAGATTAAAAGGCAAATCTTCGCGTTCGTAAAAATGAATAAAAGTTGCTAACAAAGAAACCAGTGGCCCACCTGCATCGTTACTTCCTAATCCAAAAAGTTGATCGCCTTCTTCTATTGGAGAAAAAGGGTCTTTTGTATAGCCCTTTGCCGGGCGAACTGTATCGATATGCGAATCGAGTAAAATAGTAGGTTTACTTTTTGTGTAATGTTTGTTAAAAGCCCAGGTATTATTCTCTTTTGTGGAAAACGGAATGACTTCCTTTTTAAGGAAATTACGCATTACTTCTGCCGCGTTTTCTTCTTCCT
>JABMPI010000109.1 GCA_013203755.1 Bacteroidota bacterium | reverse complement strand
TTTTGAAAATCAAGGAGTTCACTTTTGTGAATGACTGTTTTCAAAACGAGAATAACGCAGTATTTGGAGTTTTCTTGCAAAGACTATTTAATAAACGAAACTTTATTTGTTAGCAATATTTCTGAATTTTAGAGTAATTTTTTCTTCTGAAGGGTAGCCTTAATGCGCTCATGGTTTTCCCAAAATTTGGATTCTATCTCAGCGAGTATTTTTTTGAATTCGGGAAGATCCCTGACATTATCCATTAATGGGTCTATTTCAAAAAATAGAAGTATCCAATAATGGTAATTGGTTTCCTTCGAAAAGAACTCTAATTGTTTAAGAGCATTTATTGTGTCGCCACTGTGTGAAAACGACATGGCCAAATTTAAAGGCTTGTAAATCGACTTTTCATTTTCGGCATATTCTTTAAAATCCGCAAGAAGATTTTCTGCTTTCTGCAGCTGTCCTGCTTTTTTGTAAACCGCTCCAATTTTTGAATTTTCAACCCGATATATATCTAAATTTTGTTCTTCCTTAGTATCTACAAAACGTTTGTAATACTTGTATGCATTATCATAATCGCGCATAAAATAACAGATTTTACCTACTTCCTGCAATACATCTAAACGCGAAGTATCTTTGTTGAGTGTTGCAATTAAACGTTCCCTTATTTGTGAAAGGTCGGGATTCTTTGCATAAAGAATAAAAGCTTTTACATATTCAGAATACAAGTTATTCGGGTCGTATTCCAGTGACTTATTAATGTACTTTTCAGCTTCATTTACAAACCCGGATTGAATAAATGCATTGCTTATGTGTAAATAAATAAAACTTGCAGTTACCGAATCGTTTGCAGCAATATCTAATCGGATTCCTTTTAAAGCATATTCAAGGTATTTTTCGGTGTTGGGAATATAGCGTACATAGAAATCGGATAAGATGTTAATAACAAGAGCCGAATTGGGATTGTATTCCAATGCTTTTTCAAGATACGGAAGCGCCAATACGTTCTCGCCATTATTTATGAAATAAAGAGCCTTTGCAATTAAACTCTGTGGCAATTTGGAATCGAGTAAAAGTGCCTTATCGGCATAATTATTAATCATTTCCGAATATTTTTTTTCAGCAAACATGGCGTCTAAAAAGAAGTAGGAAATGGCAAGGCCGGCATGGGCCCGGGCAAATTTATTATCTCTGTTAATGGCTTTTTGAAACCAGGTAATTCCTTCCTCCAGACTTTCATAATTTCCCTTGTGCATAAGATCAAGCCCCTTTAAAAAATAATCGTAAGCAACAAGGTCTTCAGTTGGAATTTTATTTATCTGTTCTTTCTCCTCTGGAGTGATGATTACCTCGATTTTATCGGCTATATTTTTTGCTATTTCCTGCTGCAGGTTAAAAATGTCTTTTGCTTCCCTTTTATATTGCTGCGCCCAGAGGTGTTTATCGGTTTGTGCTTCAATTAACTGGATGTTGAGCATAATCTGATCTCCAATTTTCTGACCACTTCCTTCCACAAAATAACTCACATTTAACTCTTTGGCAATCTCGGTAATCGTTTTTGAATGGTTTCTGTACTTTTCAGCCGAGGTGCGGCTAATTACCTTTAAATCTTCAATTTTCTGAAGATTAGTAAGTATAGATTCCATCAATCCGTTTATAATATAAACATTGGTAGAATCGTTACTGTCGTTAATAAAAGGCAAAACTACAATTGATTTTTCAAGTTCGATTATTTTTGTTGAGAAAGGTTTTAATACAAATAGTACAGCCATTAAAACAACAATAAAAAGGCTTGAAACAAGAACAATAATATTTGGCTTTTTACGGGTTTTAACTTCTGTTTTTTTTGTGATTTCCCTGTTTCCAACCTCTCCTGGCGGGTATCCGTAATACTCGCGAAAACATTTAATAAAATACGACGTGCTGTTAAATCCAACTTTATAAGAAACCTCGGAAACGGTATATGAGTTCTGCTTTAACATTTCCATGGCATGTTTTAAACGTAGCTGGCTAATGTATTGACTTACCGATAATTTTGTTAGACTTTTAACCTTACGAAGCAGGTTCGACCGGCTCATTCCTACTTCTCTTGCAAGTTCGGAAACTCCAAATCGCTCATTCGAAATATTTTCCGAAATGATTTCGGCAATTTGGTTTAAAAAATCATTTTCTATGAATTGAGAATCTGGCATTGGTTTTTATTAATTCTATCGAAAAATAGGAAATTTTCGCAAAAGTTACGAATAATGTTTTATACCACTCTTTTTACCTGTTCCACATCGTTTGCATCATAATTTATACTCGCTTGTCATAATTTATACAGCTTCTTCAAACTTAACATTCTTTACTTCGTCGTTGATTAGTCGTGCATCATGGTTTAACGGAACTTTACACTATCGAAATAAGCAAATTTTTAAAACAATAAATCATGAAAACACGAATCTATTTTCTCGACAATTTAAGGACTTTTCTAATTCTATTAGTAGTAGTTCTACATTCCGGTCTTGTTTACGAATCGGTTTTGGAAAGCATCTGGATAGTAATCGATCCTGTTAAAAGCAACTCAATAGGTTTAATACGAATGTACCTCGACCTTTTTGTGATGTTTTCTATATTTTTTATTTCAGGGTATTTTATTTCATTTTCTCTAAAAAGTAAAACTGCCTGGGGATTTGTAAAATCAAAATTCAAACGAATTTTATTACCATGGGTTATTGCAGTATTTACATTAATACCTGCCTACAAATTTATTTTCCTTTTTTCAAGAGGTTTACCTCAGGAAGAATGGTACTCATATTTTCACTTTTTTGAAAGAGCCGGAACCGATTTAAGTTTTTTTGCCAATAACCCATCCCAAAATTGGTTATGGTTTTTGCCTGTTTTATTTATTTTTCAAATACTGTATTTAGGCTTGTCCAAAACTAAATTACTGTCTTTTGGAATTTCATTAAAAACAGGGGTGACTCTAACTTTTGTAATCGGAGTTATTTATAGTATGGTAATTTCAAATTTAAATCTGAGAGGATGGTTTCATTCTGGACTTCTCGATTTTCAAACTGAAAGATTACTGATATATTTTATGTCTTTTCTTTTGGGGTCTTTATGTAATAAACTCAACGTATTCGAGTCACCTAAAAACAGAAAACATTATACAATTGCTAATGTTGTACTGTCCGTTTCAATGGGTGCTTTTGCTGCAGTAGCATTAAACTTCTTTTTTAATATTATCGACCCCGCCAGAAATTATTTTTACATTTCTGAATTTGTCGACCGGGTTTTTTATTACATTTCAGCGCTTCTTGTAATGTTCAGTTTTCTGTACGTTTTTATTCACGTTTTCAGATTCAGCCTTAACAAAACAAACCATTTAATGAGTCAGATAAACCGCAGCTCCTATTCGGTTTATATTATGCATGTGGTTGTAATGGGAGTTATTGCAATTGTGCTTTTAAGGCTACAAGTGCCTTCGATGCTAAAATTTTTAATTCTTACTATCACAACTTTTGCCCTATCAAACATGAATATTTATTCTTATCAAAAGACCATACAAAAAACAATAAATTTGAAAACAATAGCAACAATGGTAATCGTATTTTTAATTTTGGGAACTGCTTTCTACAGCAACCCAACCAGTGCTACAAATGAAATTAATGAAACCTCCGAAACACAGGTAAATGAATCTGAGTTTAGTATTCACGAAGCAGTTATTAAAGGAAATTTGGAAGCTGTAAAGCAATACATAAAAGCGGGAAAAGAACTGGATGTAAAAGAAAAAATGGGAGGTTCCAGCGCGTTAACCACAGCTGCTGTATTTGGCAAAACCGAAATTGCTATAGCATTGATAGAAGCAGGAGCGGATGTAAACATCAAAAATAATGAAGGATCAACTCCACTTCATACAGCTGCCTTTTTCTGCCGTACCGAAATTGTGAAAGCCCTTTTAGCAAAAGGAGCAGATAAAAACCTAAAAAACAACGCAGGCTCAACAGCTCTGGAATCGGTATTAGCACCCTACGAGGCTGTGGTAGGTATTTACGATTACTTCGGCAAGACTTTTGGTTCAATGGGATTAAAACTGGATAAAGAGCAAATTAGAAAACCACGTCCGGTAATTGCAGGAATTTTGCAAAACAACATCTAAATTGATATAATTAGTGTCAGCAAGAAAACTACTCTTTTTTACGGTCTTTGTCAAGAAGGCTTTAAAGACAAGGCTTTCGAAGTTTTGAAAATCAAGGAGTTCACTTTTGTGAATGACTGTTTTCAAAACGAGAATAACGCAGTATTTGGAGTTTTCTTGCAAAGATTAATTATTAGAATTTGGTTCAAAATTAATTATGTTTTCTCATGAAATAATAACTCGTTTTTTCAGCTTTTACATCATACGTATAAATCTCCGATTCTCTGTATTTATAAAAAATAGAAAGTAATCCAATGTCGCCGGCGCAAAACAGACTGTGCGTACTCATCACAAAAATTAAAAAATAAATTACGGGTGAATTTAGAAATAAAAGCACTCCGATTAGAGTAAGCAGTTTTACTACAATTAGTGGTGTTAACGCAATAAAAGCAAACTGTTTCCGGTTAATTACAAATTGGTCGGCTTCGGCATAAAATATGAATTTCTTTAAATAGCCTCCAAAGTTTATTTGCTTTGCCCCAATAAGTTTTAGGGCAACTCCATGCAACAATTCGTGAATTACAATTAGCAGCGAAAAGCAAAAAAGAATGGCTGCCAAAGAATAATAAAATGGCTCCGAATAACCTTGAAAAGTTTGAACGATTGAACGTGTTAAAAAGAATATCCCCAGCAGAATCATCACAACCTGGTATATCATAAATATGCGCACCAGTTTTCCTCCACCCAATAATTGTTGAATTACAAACTCTTTAATTTGTTGATGATTGAGTTGGGCAATTAATTCAAATTGTTCCTTGTTTTGAAGCTCTTTTATTGTAGGATTTGCCATTACTATTTGTAGCGAATTATTCTGTACAAATCTTTTATATTGAATAACTTAAGTAAAAATGCAAATAATACGGATGCGAAGATCATTACTAAATATCCGTAAAACCAGTTGTCTATATTTTTTGAAACGGTTCCGAAAACAACAACAATACCGACAAACATTAGTAATTGGAAAATAAATTTAAAATTGGGTTTAAGTTTGAAAATTACAAAAGCTAGAATTACCTGAGTTGCAGCAGTGAATAGTTGTGTTGCTAAACTTGCATAAGCCGAGCCAAAAGCTTGGTAACGAGGTATTAAAATTAGGTTTAGAGTAACATTTAATACCATTCCCGAAAATGCCATAATGTTTAAATATTTCAAACTTCCGTTGGCAGTTAGCAGCGTTCCAAAAATATATGTAGTTGCAATTCCTATAAATCCGATCATTAAAATTCCTAAAATTCCAGATGAACTCTCTGTATTTGAGGTGTATAAAACATCCATAATTTGGCCGCTGTAATAAATGCTGGAAATGGCTATAACAATAGCAGGTACAATTAAAAGCGTGTACGAAAGCTGTACCATTTGTCCAATCGATTCTTTCTGTTTTATCATTTTTGAAAAAATGGGTAAAAGCAGCCCGGCAAACAAAACGCCAAACATAGAAACAGCATCAAGCAAGCGAAACGAGTGTGCGTAAATTCCTGCCTGTTCTTTTCCAATTGGGTCGGGTAGAAGTCGTTCCAGCATAACAGAATCTATGCGGTTGTAAAACGACATTAACAATATAAGCAGTGCATATGGATACGATTTTCGAAGAAATACAAGAAAGAATTTAAAATTAAACTGGATTTTTATTCTTCCTGATTTTCCCAAAACAATTGCAAATGTGATTAACGAAGTTAAAACATAAGCTGCAGTTTGCGCATAAACAAACCATGCAATGCTAAATTTCCCTTTTAAAATATTTGTGAATAGCAGAATACTACAAATAATAATCATAAAACTTCGGTCGAGTACAGAAATTAAACTATCGGTACGAAACAGATGCAAGCCGCTGATATTCGAACGTAAATACAGTGTAAATGAAATTAGAAACTGGTTAAAAATAAGGAAGAAAAGGAGATGAATTTGAATTTTATCGTACCCAATAATTGCGGCAATTCCGAGACTAAAAACGGTGTAAACAATTGCCAATAAAAATTTCAACCCCACAATATTTGCCACATGTTTTGAAAGCAAAAAATTATGCCGGGCAATGTTCCTGTTGTTGTAGTTTGTAATTCCTAAATCCAGAAGGATATTCAAAATCATCGAGAAATTAAAGAGTGCAAAATACAATCCATAACTCTCGTCGCCAATCATATTTTGTACTGTTCTGTCTATTCCAAAAATCCAAAAGGGTTTAATTAATAGATTCAGGGAAAGAAGTAATATAAGATTGGTTATAAATTTGCGTTTCAAAATAATTTGATCAATCGGTTACAGAATCTGGAATAAAAAAGAAATTATGCTTTTCAATAGTTGTTTTTTCTATGGGTACTAATTCATCACGGTTAAGTATAAACGCCGAATATCCGAGATTATTTAATAGCGAAATACATTTTTTTCGGTTTTCATTGTCCCACAATTCGCAGTATATAACCGGACGGTTTTTTTGCAGTAATTTCTCACCACCTTTCAAAACAAAATATTCGAAGTTCTCTACATCAATTTTAAGGGCGGTAATGCGTTTTTTGGTTTCCTTTAGTTCTTCAAAACTGTCAAGGGAGATTACAGGAACTTTGTATTTTAATCCCGAATTATTTTCAATATTATCTACATGAACAACATGGCTTAATCCGTGCATCGGCACATTATTAATCACCGGCATCACCATTTCAATGGTTCCATTAGTTTCGCCAACAGCAACTTTGTATTCATTTATATTTTTTAATCGAAATTTATTTTTAACTCGTTTTAATGTATTCATATTTAGAGTTAATGGTTCGAATGAAAAAATTGTGCTGCCTGGTAGTTTCTTCGCTAAATGATAACTTGTAACTCCAATGTTTGCGCCTAAATCCAAAACTATTCCACCATCAGGAATTAGTCCTAAGAAATGGAAAAAGTCCTTTTCTTTTTTATCCCACCGAATTTTTACGATCACAAATAAAGCAAAAACATACAAATAGGTTTTGAACCCTAATAATTTTTGAAGAATGTATTTTATGAAAGTCTTCATTAACTTTTAACTTTGACACAAAGATATTAGAAAATAATATCTATTTTCAACATAAATATGAAGATTGCTGTAAATACTCGTTTGTTGTTAAAAGGGAAGCTGGAAGGAATTGGATGGTTTACTCTGGAAACGTTAAAACGGATGACAAGAAATCATCCGGAACACGAATTCATTTTTATTTTCGACAGACCTTTTGATAAGGATTATATTTTTTCTGAAAATATAACTCCGGTTGTAATTGGACCGCAGGCCAGGCATCCTTTTCTATTTTATGTCTGGTTCGAATTTCAAATTCCGAGGGTTTTAAAAAAGTATAAAGCTGATTTGTTCCTATCTCCCGATGGTTATTTATCGTTGCGCACAAAAGTGCCACAATTAGCTGTTATTCACGACATTAATTTTGTACATCGACCCGGCGATTTGCCGTGGCTAATTGCTAAATATTACAACTACTTTTTTCCGAAATTTGCTCGAATAGCGAAAAGAATTTCTACCGTTTCATATTATTCAAAGGAAGATATTACTCGCTCTTTTAAAGTTGATTACGATAAAATAGATGTGGTTTACGATGGAATCAACCAAATTTTTGAGGCTATTTCTGAAGAGGAAAAAAATGTAGTTCGTAAGAAATATACTGCTGGCTCGGAATATTTTTTATTTGTGGGGGCACTGCATCCACGTAAAAATGTGAGTGGCTTGTTAAAAGCATTCGATGCATTTAAAACGGTAACTACTAATAATATAAAGTTGGTGATTGTTGGTGGAGAAATGCATAAAACCGGAGAAATTTTTGATACTTATGAAAATTTGCGGTTTAAAAATGACGTGGTATTTACCGGCAGAGTTTCTTCGCCCGACTTGCACGATATTTTTGGAGCCGCTCTGGCATTAACTTTTATTCCTTTTTTTGAAGGTTTTGGAATTCCAATTGTTGAGGCAATGAGTGCAGGAGTTCCGGTTATATGTTCCAATACTACTTCCATTCCTGAAGTAGGTGGTAATGCAGTTTTATATGCCGATCCCATAAATATTAACCAAATTACAGACGCAATGTTAAAGTTGGTTGGCGATGCGGAATTGCGAAAATCTTTAATTAAAAAGGGATTCAAACAAAAAGATAAATTTAGTTGGGACGAAACAGCGCGATTACTGTGGATGAGTATTGAACGGGCCCTACAATAGGAGAGGCAACCTCTAAAGAGTCCATTTCTCTGCGTTACACCAAAATTTAAAAATATTCATTTACAAAAGTAAAATCCAATTTTGGAATTTTGTCAAGCCTTGATAAATGAACTTTTAGAGAACACCTTAAGTGTGTGGTTTTATGCTATCCTTATGTACTCGGATTGACAAATAATGAATGATGAAATCAGGATTACTTCCATTTTTTAAAAAGAATACAATTGAAGCGGGTTGTGATGAAGCTGGTCGGGGATGTTTGGCCGGGCCAGTTTTTGCTGCCGCGGTAATTTTACCTTCCAATTTTGAGAACGACCTTTTAAACGATTCAAAAAAACTTACAGAAAAACAACGCAATAAACTTCGTCCGATTATTGAAAAGGAAGCGTTGGCATGGGCAGTTGAAGCGGTTTCGAATCAGGAAATTGATGAGGTGAATATTCTAAATGCTTCATTTTTGGCAATGAACCGTGCTGTTCAGAAATTAAAAATTGTACCGGAACATTTATTGATTGATGGGAACAGGTTTCGAACACAATCCGAAATTCCATTTACATGCATGATAAAAGGAGATGGGCGTTTTCTGTCGATTGCCGCCGCATCGGTTTTGGCTAAAACCTACCGCGACGATTTAATGGAGCAATTACATAATGAATTTCCTAATTACGGGTGGAATAAAAACAAAGCTTACCCCACAAAAGAACATCGTGCAGGAATTAAATTACATGGGGTTACTAAATATCACCGAATGACGTTTCGGTTGTTGAATGAGCAATTGACGCTGGATTTGTAATCTATCTTTTCTACAATTTTTCAAAATGAATCGCTAATCCCGATTTTTCAGAAATTGTATAATTCAACGATTTTTCAGATGTAACTATTTGTTTCTCAATTTTGACTTTAGTAGAGGATACTAACCCTGAATCGTGTGAATAAATTATTGCTCTGTAATTTGCATCGGCATCTAAAAAATCGAGATTAATTTTAATCGATTTCTCATGATTTCCTGTTAGTGAACCTAAAAACCAATCGTTTCCTGATTTTCTTGCAAGTGTAGCGTACTCGCTAATTTTACCCTCTAAAACTTTTGACTCGTTCCAAACCACTGGCAGGTTTTTATAGAAATCAAGTTCCGGCAGATTTTGAATAAATCCTTCGGCACTTCCTGCACCACCTGTTTTTCCTGGCGAACCTTCCGGCCGGTCGTACCAGTATAAAAATTGCCACGGACTATAAATCATTACCGCTTTTGCCAGTTGCGAAACATTGCCACCCATTTTTTCATTCACACGCTGTGCATAATAACAATTGGTGTTGTCGCCGGCTCCTGCCAACATTCTTGTAAAAAGCGTAGTTAAGGTGTGTTCGTTGCTCGGACTTTCTTCATCGCCACGAATTCCTTCTTGCGTCATTAAGTTGGGGTAAGTGCGCGAAAAACCAGTCGGGCGGTATTCATCGTGAATGTCAACCATCAACTTATTTTCTGCAGCTTTTTTTATGGCTTCGTGCAGCCAGGTTGTCCATTTCTGATCTCCAACTTGCACAAAACCATATTTAACGCCTTTTATTCCCCATTTTTTAAAAAGAGGTAAAATCTCATCCAGCTGTTTTTCTAACGAACGGCGGTTTACGTAAACTATAATTCCAATGTTTTTGCTTTCTCCATATTTAATTACTTCGAGTAATTCCAGTGGGCCGGGCGACCGTTTTGGATCAACAGTAATTGTTGTTGCATCCGACTCCGAATTATTTTCAGGGCCGTACCAACCTGCATCAAATTCAACGTATTGCAATCCGTTTTCAGCAGCGAAATCTACACATGCTTTGCCTCCCTGAGTTGTTAAAGTTACTTCGCGAATTATTTTTCCTGGTTTAATCCACGCTACATCTTTTATTGCGCAGGGATTGTTTAAATTCTCAAAAAAGTAATTGTTTTCCAATAATTCCCCCGGCGATTTGCCCACCATAATTGTGCGCCACGGAGTAGTGTAAGGGAGTGAAACTTTTGCCTCTCCCTGTAATTCGGCTACTAATGAGTTTTTGTTTCCTCCAGCCAGAAATTTCATACGGGCAAAATCTACCAGTTTTGCTTCGCCCAAAGCAATTACATTTTTACCGGCTTCAATTACTAGTGGCCTTTCGGCAGGTTTTGAAATTGAACTTATCGGAACTTTTCTGTATCCCGATTGAGCACGATCTGAAACCCAACAGTTGTAATCTTCATTCAATTTAAATTCGGTTAATTCTTTTTGAATGACAATTGATTCTTTTTTTGCTTGTGGTAAAAATGTATAGTTAAATGCAACACCTTCGTTATAAACCCTGAACGAAATCTCGAATTCTCTTTCAGAAGAAATAGTTTCTTTTAAATGAATTTTTACCTGGTTGTAAATATCTTTAACTTCTGCCCTCTCACCATAAACGGGTTTCCAGGCTTGGTTAACTTCTGTTTCAAGATACGAGACAATTTTAAGGTTCTTTGCAAAATTAGATTTATCCGGAAATTGAAATCCCAGCTGTGATTTTTGAATGAGGATTGAATCTTCGAAATCAACTGAATAAAAAATAGCTGAAGTTTCGTCTATTCCTAAGTTGATTTGAATTTTACCATCAGGACTTTGTATACTGATATTCTCTTTTTGAGAACATGAAAAGCACAAGATTGAAAGTAGAATTAGGCTTAGATTTTTCATGATAAGAAATAGTTTTTATTCAGGGTTATAACCGGTATCTTCCGGTAAATTGGGTTCAAAAGATGCTTCCACAGCCAGTTCGTCGCAACGCTCGTTTAACGGATTATTGGCGTGTCCTTTTACCCAAACAAATTTTACGATGTGTTTTTTATAAATTTCAAGAAAGCGCAACCACAGGTCTGGATTTTTTTTGCCCTTGAAACGTTTTTTCACCCAGTTAAATACCCACCCTTTGGTAACTGAATCGGCAACATATTTCGAGTCGGTGTAAACGGTAACATCGCAACCTTCAATTTTCAACGTTTCTAGTGCAACAATTACAGCTAGCAATTCCATGCGGTTATTTGTAGTGTGCAGGAAACCTTGCGAAAGTTCTTTCCGGTGTTCACCAGACAGCATAACAACTCCGTATCCACCCTTTCCCGGGTTTCCGCGTGCTGCGCCATCGGTGTATATTGTAATTTTTGGTCGTGCCATTTTTTTATTGAAGTAGTGAGTATTTAGTACAAAGTAGTTAGTAAAATCCTAAAAAAACAAACGAATTAAAATTCATTTGGAATTTTTCAATAAAAAATCCCGCCAATACTAACTGACGGGATTAACTATATTATAGAATAAAGTTTATCGAATAATCTTCATTTCATCAATCAGATGAGTTGCTCCGGCATAAGTATCGATTACCCAAAGTACAAAACGGATATCAACATTAATACAATGTTGCAGGTCTGGTTCAAACGCAATGTCACTACTCATCGATTCCCAGTTTCCGTCGAAAGCAATACCTATTAATTCGCCTTTCCCGTTAATAACAGGGCTGCCTGAGTTTCCACCGGTAATGTCGTTGTTGGTAATAAAACAGGCGTGCAACGAACCGTCTTTGTCAGCATATTGTCCGTACTCTTTAGCAATTAAAAGCTCTTTCATTCTTGCAGGAACATCAAATTCAGTATCTCCGGGAACTTCTTTTTCAATATAACCATCTACGGTTGTATAATAATTGTACGTTACACCGTCGCGTGGTTCGTAATCCAAAACTTTACCATAAGTAAGACGCATGGTTGAGTTGGCATCTGGATAAAAGCTTTTGTCCTTTCCCATTTCCATTAAACCTGCTACAAAAAGTCGTTGTCCGGTTGCCAGGTCTTTTTGACCTTCGTTTACCACTTTGCTAATTTCTCGGTATTTGCTGTAAATATCGGTAGCTGTTAAAAGTGCCATGTCCTTTTTTAGAACTTTCAAAGTTGGGTTATCTAAAAATAAAGTTAGCTCTTCTTTGTTGTCGAATATTGATTTTTGAAACAATTTTGCAGCATACTTTTCAAAATCACCCTTGTATTTTTTATTTATCTCTGAATAAAATTTTGGGTAATAGTTTGCTGCATTTTTATCGGCATAAATTTTTAGAAGTATACCAATAACTTTTTGGTCGGTAGCAGCATCGTAGTCTTTATAAAAGTCTTCCATGCTTTCTTTTAAACCGTCAGTAATACGCGTAATCTTTTCCTTATTTTCCAGAGGTTTTTCCAATAACTCAATTAATGGTTTTGCACGGTATGCAAACGTGAAAATTTCAGGGCCTCTCAACAATGCTTCCGCCATGTACGCCATTGCTTTGTCGTCTTCCACATTTTTGTACGACTCTTCAATGTAATTTAAAGCTTCACCATATTTTTCTTTGCGTGTATTGTTAGCGTTTACCCAATTGGATAAATTGTCTTCAATGGCTTTTTTCTTATCAACAACTTTTAAGTTGTTTAACCCATTGTTTTGTCCAATGCTGTATTTGTAATAATTGGAGCTGCGTGCGTATTTCGATGCATACTGAATACGTGCTTTTTGGCTGGTACTCATATATCCACCCCAAACTTCCAATAATTTTTCACGAACTTCTTCGCGAACGGTATTGGTAACTGCCATTGTGTTTTCAACGCCAAACGAAGTCTTATAGCGATTTGTTCTTCCTGGATATCCCATTATCATAGCAAAATCGCCTTCTTCAACTCCTTTTAACGAAATTGGTAAAAAGTATTTTGGTTGATAAGGAATATTGTCTTCGGAATAAGAGGCTGGTTTCCCGTCAGGGCCACTGTAAACGCGGAACATCGAAAAATCGTTGGTATGGCGGGGCCACATCCAGTTGTCGGTATCGCCACCAAATTTGCCTAATGCTTGCGGTGGAGCACCAACCAAACGAATATCTTTAAATGTTTCGAGCACAAACAAATAATATTTATTTGAACTAAAAAAGCTACGTACGTAGGTTTCGTAATGCGTGTCGCCTTTTGCTTCTTTTTCCAATTTCGATGAAACTTTACGAACTGCCTTGCTTCTGTCATCTTTAGTCATATCATCAGTAACGTCGGCAAAAACCTGGTCAGTAACATCTTCAACACGTACTAAAAATGAAACTGTTTTGCCTGGATTTGGCAATTCTTCCTCTTTCGACATTGCCCAAAAACCGTCTCTTAAATAATCGTGTTCTACACTCGAATGGCTTTGAATTTCGCCAAAACCACAGTGGTGGTTGGTTAATAATAAACCGTCTTTCGAAATTAATTCCGCAGTGCAAGAGCCACGGTCTAATGCCACAACTGCATCTTTTAAACTTGAACTATTAATGCTGTAAATATCGTCAGCACTTAATTCTAAACCGGTTTTTTGCATGTCGGCAATGTTCAGTTTATGAATTAACGATGGAAGCCACATTCCTTCGTCAGCCACTGCCGAACCGCTTATAATCAGGGTAAATAGCAGTATTAAATTTAATTTTCTCATATTCTTTTTTACTTTTTTTCTTTTAGAATGTGCAAATATAGTTTTTCAATCTTTTCCTGAAAGTAATATTTGTCTTTATTAATATGAATGTATTGTGATTCATAAAAAAGGTTTTTTGTAAAGTTTAGGTTTAAAAACAACAGCAAATTTAATTTAAATGTTTTTGACAGAGCATTGGTATTGAAACCAAATTAATAATTACAGAAAAAATAGGCTGAGTTTTTTTATGAGTTTTTAAATAAAATAATTGGAACTGAGAATTTGTGTTTGGTTAAAAATGAATAAACTAGTTCGTTGTTTCTCAATTCTTTCTAAATTTGTAGCCTTTAAAAAATTACTGTGGAAGAAAAAAAGAAACATAAGCTATTTGAAAAACTAAAAGACCAGTACCGGTTAATTATCTATAACGATACCACTTTTCAATCGGTTTGGAGCATGAAACTTTCTCGGTTGAAAGTGTTTACAGTTACCAGTTTATTGTCGGCGATAATAGTTGTGCTGGTAATTTTGTTGATTGCCACTACTGGTTTGCGGGAATATATTCCTGGTTATCCAAAAGCTGAATACCGTCAAATATTAGTTCATAATGCTTTAAAAGTAGATTCATTGGAGAGTGAGTTGGCAAAGCGCGATGAGTTTTTTAAAGGCATAAAAGCAATAGTTTCGGGTGAAATTCCTGAAGATAATTTGGAGATTAATGAAGATATAGAATCTTCCGAAATAGAATTTCAGGAATTTAACCACGATTCAGTTTTTCAGGATAAATTACTTGCCGAACAGTTAAGTCTGTCTATTCAGAATAACGACAACCAAACTCCGGGATTAAGTCAAATGCATTTTTTTGTTCCGCTAAAAGGAGTTGTTTCCAATCATTTTGATTCTAGAGCCGACCATTTTGGAGTAGATTTAGTGAGCGATCCGAATGCAATGATTTCGGCAGTTTTGCAAGGAACAGTAATTTTTTCGGGTTGGACTTTGGAAACGGGTTACGTAATTTATATTCAGCATTCATCCGATTTAATTTCGGCGTATAAACACAATGCTGAATTGTTAAAAAATAGTGGAGATAAAGTAAAAGCTGGCGAAGCCATTGCAATTATTGGTAACACCGGGGAACTTTCTTCTGGTTCGCATTTGCATTTCGAACTTTGGTACAACGGGAATGCCTTAAATCCTGAAGAGTATATCGATTTTTAATTTATGAAAAAAAGAATAGCAATTCTGGGTTCAACAGGCTCCATCGGAACACAATCGTTGGAAGTTATTGAACAGAATCCGGATAAATTTGAAGTTGAGGTGTTAACGGCCAACAATAATGTTGAATTACTAATTCAGCAAGCGAAAAAATACCAGCCCAATGCAGTAGTAATTGCAAACAAAGAAAAATACAAGTTTGTTTCGGATGCTTTGGCAAGCGAGCCCATTAAAATTTATGCAGGAAGCGAAGCCATAAATCAAGTGGTTCAAATGGATCCCGTTGATTTGGTATTAACCGCAATGGTTGGTTATTCGGGTTTAATTCCAACTTACTATGCAGTTAAAGCAGGTAAAAATATTGCATTGGCAAATAAAGAAACGTTAGTTGTTGCCGGCGAATTAATTACAAAAATTGCTCACGAGAAAAAAGTTGAAATATTGCCGGTAGATTCAGAACATTCGGCAATCTTTCAATGTTTGGTAGGAGAGTTTATGAATCCCATCGAAAAAATTTACCTCACTTGTTCGGGTGGCCCGTTTCGTGGGAAATCGGAAAAAGAGCTTCAAAATGTTGGCGTTGAAAATGCGCTAAATCATCCGAACTGGGAGATGGGAGATAAAATAACCATCGACTCGGC
>JABMPI010000108.1 GCA_013203755.1 Bacteroidota bacterium | reverse complement strand
GAATACGGCTGCAACAGAACCCCACAATTGCTCCCAAGGATCGGTAGGGAAATCTTTTCCGGTTTGTACTTTTACAGCTGCCTTAAAACGGGCAACTAATTCCTTCAGGTCTTCAACAGTAAAATCAGTGTCAAGGTGAATATCTTTTTCCTCTTTTAATTCCTCAATAATTTGTTCGAAAGGATCAATCTCTTCTTTGCTGGCTGGTTTCATATCCATAACAACATCGCCATACATTTGTACAAACCGACGGTATGAATCCCATGCAAAACGAGCATTGCCCGATTTTTTAGCAATACCTTCAACAGCATTGTCATTCATTCCAAGGTTTAACACAGTATCCATCATACCTGGCATTGAAGCCCTGGCACCAGAACGCACCGATACTAAACAAGGATTGTCTTTGTCTCCAAATACGGTGTCTGTTAATTTCTCTACAAGAGCCACAGCGGCTTCAACTTCTGGTTTTATCAGATTGAATGCTGCTTCCTGATCTTGTTCGTTGTACATTGTACAAACTTCAGTAGTAATTGTAAATCCCGGAGGAACCGGAACACCGATTAGGTTCATCTCTGCAAGGTTTGCACCCTTACCTCCCAGGAGGTTTTTCATGTCTGCTTTACCTTCTGCACTTCCTGCACCAAAGGTATATACATGTTTTGTCATAAAGTTGTATTTATTAGTTATAATAATTGATAAATTCCTTTTTTTTGTGGGCTGCTAAAATAATTCTATTTTTTTTATAATGAAACTTTTGCGACTTATTGTTAGCTTATTGTTAGTTTCTGAATTATTTTATTTGATACAATTTGTACAAATTGTGAGCTTTATTTATTTTAAATATTCTGTTTATAAATTTTATTTTTCGATACAAATTTTGAACTTTCCATTTCTTAAATATTGTTCGCAAATATATGAAAAACAAGTAGGTAAATAATCTCCCAATCGGATTTATTGGATCGCGAAATAAGTATTAACATTCTTTAACTTTGGTTGTGATGAGTTAACTCTTTTCTGAGCTATTTTTGTAAGCATAAGATAGTTTAAAATTTTTTCATAGAAATATAGATTTGGTTAGGTTAGAAAACAAGGATGTTGGTCGTCCTTGTTTTTTGTGGGTATTTTTAATCTCAACTGGCGGCCATCTAAAATTACAAAAGGCTTTCTCGTTTGAAGCGGGAAAGCCTTTTGATGTACTTGTAGGTGAACAAATGATGATTCACTAGTTCATTACAATTGTATGTAGTATCAATTATAAATATCTAATTTAATATTGATAAGTTTTTCTTCTAATCAAAAGTTTGTTCAACTAAATTTGAAAAAAATATTTATCAGTGGCATTGTTGGCTTAATTATTTACTTATTTCAACATTAACAGCGGTTGGTCCTCTCTGTCCCATTTCAACTTCGTAAGTAACAAGATTACCTTCTTTGATTTCTCCAATAACGTTATTGATGTGTACAAAAACATCTTGTTTTGTATCCATGTTTTTTATAAAGCCAAAACCTTTTGATTCGTTAAAAAATGATACCAGTCCTTTTTTAATCGGATCTTCTTCTATTGAACTTCCTCTTGGAACACTAATTTCGATATCTTCCAGTTTTATTTCCGTTTTTGTACCCGGTTCTGGTGGAGCTGAGCTTAACATACCGTTTTCGTCAACATAAGCAATCATGTCGTCCATCGATTGCTTATCTCCATCTTTTCTAGCCAGCCTTTTTGCTACCTTCTCTTTCCTTTTTTTCTCTTTTTTATTCCTTACCTCTTTTTTGTTAAATGTTTCTTGCGATCTACCCATGTAATTTATAAATTATAATTTTCTATTATTTCTTTAGTATTTCAATTTATCACTTTCGCTAATTATTAACAAATAATAAGGATAAAAATAAGCAAAATATTCAAATTGAGTAGTATATTATGAATCAAATTCTTCTTGAAATTAATACACTAATACACAAATTCTAAAATCGCCACAAAGATAAACTTATATTTTCGTAAACTGCGGACAAATCCAAGATTTCTCTATTTGAACGAAGTTTAATAACTCTAGTGTAAAAAACGTTTAATATAAAAAGGATATTTTTATTTCAATTCTTTTGAAATAAGGTAATTAAAAGATTACCATTGTACCTTGTTGTTGCTTAAAATGGCATAGTCGGGCAAAGGGTTCGAAGCAGAGAAAACCTTCATCTTTTCGTAAGATTCAATAACATTGCCTTTTTCATTAATTGCACCATTTTTATCTTGAATTACAGACATATCCAATTTTAAATGTTTTGCCAAAAACGGGTAAACGGCTTTTCGTTTTGAGAGTTCGTAACCATGTTTGTCGTCTGGTAGGTGTACGTACTCTACACGATTTTCGACTCCCATAAGCTTGAAGATATATTGAATGTGAGGGAATTCTACAACTGGTGTATTTTTAGTCCAGTCGTCGCCATCGGAAACCAGAAGCAACGGACGAGGTGCAGCCATTGCCGCAATTTCAACATTATTGGTTTGGTGGTTTTCGTTTTTGTGAACCGGCATGCCACTTTCGCAAACACAACCTCCAAAAAAGTGGGCCGAAACCATTACAACCGGAGCCGAAACTTTAACCCGGCCGTCAATTGCGGTTAACATAAATGTTTGGGTTCCACCTCCCGAAGCTCCGGTTACGCCAATTCTTTCGGGGTCGATATTTTCAAGAGAAAGTATAAAATCAAGCGAACGAATACTATTCCAAAGTTGTTGTTTAAATGCCAGAGGGTGATGATGTTCCCAGCCTGCTTCACCCATTTCTCCATATCCGACCATGTCGTAGGCAAAAACAACTGCTCCCATTTTGGCGAAGCTAATGCATCGGTTTTGCGCATCGTCCCGGTATCTACCGTAATCGTCTTTATTTCCCCAATGTCCGTGAGTACTTAGAATACCAGCCATTTTTTCTTGCTTTTTCTCTGGCATGTACAAACTTCCGGTTACAAAAACTCCGGGTAAACTTTCTATGGCTACATTTTTAACCGAATACCCATCGTATTTTCGTTCTTCTGAATAACGTGGTTTTAATGGCGTTTTTTTAGGAAATGGAATCAAATCTGCACCTTCTAAAATACCCTGTTTAATAATTTGGGTTCGTTTTAACCAAGCTTCTTTTGTTTGATACTCTTCACGCAATTTAGTAAGAACTTCTTTGCCCTCCTTTTCAGTATAATGGGCACCCACACAAAGATTTTGTGTATCAGAGTTTTGGGCAACTGTTGGTTTTAAAAAGATAATTGAAATTACGATTGCAAAAAAAAAGATTTTCATTGGATGATTTTTAGGTTATAAAATTAGTGTATCTCTTTGTTTTCTTTTATTCAATAAAAGACTTTTTATTCCGTCTCCATTGTTTATTTGAATAATATTATTTTGTGAGTCAAGAACTTCAGTAAGTAATTTGCATTCAACTTCTATTTTCTTTAATTCAGAAATATCCTTTATTTCCAGATAGACCCAAATTACATCGGTCTCAATTTCCCTTCCTATAAATGAATAAACCTGTGACGTGTCATTCACTTTAAACTTTAAATTCGGTTTTAGGTAGTCAAAAATATATTCATCAGTATTCGGATTCTCTTTCTCTTCACCTAAATAAATTTTTGACCTACCGGCATTTTTTAAGCCAAGTAATAAATCGTTGGCAAAAACCTTTAACGAAATTTCAAGCGAATGATTTTTTTTGTTGAAATCTACCTGACAAATGCTAACATAAAAAGGATGAGCTTTGCCTGAATTTGCTCCAAAAGTTAGCAGACAAAAAATAAAAAATAAAAATTTAACTATTTTCACGCTCTTTATTTTATTAAACGCTAAAATTATAAAATTATATGAGTTTGTTTGAACTGTATCTGAAATTAGGATTTAAACACATTGTTGACATTAACGGGTACGACCATATTATTTTTATTCTTGCTTTGTGCGCGGGATACAGTTTTACTGAGTTTCGTAAAATATTGATTTTAATAACTGCATTTACAATTGGCCATTCAATAACATTGGCG
>JABMPI010000107.1 GCA_013203755.1 Bacteroidota bacterium | reverse complement strand
TGCGAAATAACCAAAGGGAATTCATGAATTTCAATTAAATAAAATTCTTAATTTGATTATCTCTGTGGCAGAGCCTCGGGGAATTCTTTTGATTAAAAAATTGAATGCGAGGTTCATTCAAACAAATCAACTCATAATGTAAATCAAGGATTGAATCATTTTAAGAGTTCGCATTTCATTACAATATTTAATACCAAAAACATATCAAAATGATCGACAAAAATTGTTTCTTTTTTCCTTCTTCTTCATTAAAAAATAGTTTCGTCCGTCAGCTGACGGATGAAAAGATTTTTCGCTTCGAATAAGAAAAAAATAATTGACTTAGGTTGAACTTCGTTTCAATTTTTTTATCAATCATTTTAACACGTATTTGGTATAATTTATTGATTTTGGCAGGCTGAAAGCCCAACTTAATTCAGCCCCAGACACCGTCTGGGGAAAATTGCACATATCGTACCAAACGCCCTGAAAGGGCAGCTTAACTTTACTTTTGATTTTTTTATACCCAAATATATTTTTCGTCATATTAAAAAATAATGTGAACGTATAGTTTTGTCACAATTCGAAATATGCAAATCCTAACCTGCCCTTGCAGGGCGTTTTTTCTTTGTTTCAAATATCCCCCATGCGGAGCATGGGGCTGAAATAAATTGCCTTTTCAGGGCGGATATACAGGAAAAACTGGTTTTTATCCAGTCCCTCAAAATTTAACTCTTTGTTGAATTTCTTCAGCTTTCGAATTTGGCGCATAAAAAAATCCGATCTTAATAAGACCGGATTTTAATTGTATTGTCGTTGAAATTTTAAACGTCTTCAGGAACTACAAAAGGTCTGCGGTAGTTTCTTGTTAACATCATATCTGCTTCCGGATCGTTGGCAAATTTCTCGTAACTGCCTCTAAATGTGAGCTGACGTTTTAAGCGGTAAGCAATATTTGCCAATGAAGGTAAGTCGGAAGAGTAAACACCTTCCCGCACATCACAATGCAATCCGTTGCTATTGCCACTGCGTATTGCATCAATAAAGTTTGCATAATGTTCCGATCCACCTGGTGCTACAAGGAAAGTTGGATCCATTGGAGTGTCAGAAGTATCTGTTGAACTTGCAAAAGGTTCTTTTTCACGTTGTCTAAACGCTTTCCAGTTACCACCGTTAACCTCCATATATCCATCGGTTCCATAAAACATGTTCCCAATTTTTATGTTCAGACTCGATTCAGCATTTGTATAACGACCGCGAGTTTCAAATTCTAACACTTTACCATCTTCGTAAGTAAAGAGCGAAGTTTGCGTATTAGGTGTTTCTTGTGAACACTCTTTTGGATCGATTCCAAAAACTCCACCAGTTGAAGCAATAGTAACAGGATGTTCATTTTTATTTAATCCCCAACGTGCAACATCAAATTGGTGTGGTCCTTGGTTTCCAGTGTCACCATTTCCTGTATTCCAATGCCAGTGCCAATTATAATGACCACGTTTTTCGTTATAAGCTCTGTATTGAGCCGGCCCCAGCCATTGGTTGTAATGTAAGGTTTCGGGAGGCATACTGTCTTCTGTAATTCCAAACGAATCGCGTGGTTTGTAACAATTTCCTTTTGCCATATAAACGTCGCCAATAATGCCACCATGTAATTGTTTCATGGCTTCGCGTACATTGGCAATCGAACGGTTTTGAAAACCAATTTGAACGCGTACATTGTATTTGCGAGCCGCTTCAATCATTTTTTTGCCTTCGTAAACATTGTGGTTCGAAGGTTTCTCGCAATAAACATGTTTGCCAGCCTGGGCTGCCCAAATTGTAGCCAAAGCATGCCAGTGATTTGGTGTTGCAATAGATACCGCATCAATTTCCTTATCATCGAAAACTTTGCGCATGTCCCATTCTGTATTTGGGGCTGTGCCAATTGCATCCTTCACTTTTTGTACTCTTTCCGGATACAGCTCTTCGTCAACATCACAAATGGTTTTCAAAAAAACATTTCTGTTGTCTTTTAAAGAACACCATTTACCAATGTGTCCGTTTCCTTGTCCGCGAATTCCAATTACAGCCATTGTAATTCTCTCGTTAGCTCCCATAATTGAGCCATAAGATTTGGCGCTAAAGCCAAGACCGCCAATGGCAATTCCAGCAGTTCCCACCAGGCTTTTTTTGATAAAATCTCTTCTTTCAGTCATTTTTAATTCTATTTTATTGGTTTAGACTTAAGAGGACAATTTACCAAAATCAATTATAAAACGGTAGTATTATTAGTGATGTTTTTGATTATATTTTAGTAAAAGGAGTTTATTTCTTAGGATCAGCAAAAAATGGTCGAAAATATTCACCCGGTGACGAGAAGTCATCGGG
>JABMPI010000106.1 GCA_013203755.1 Bacteroidota bacterium | reverse complement strand
TTTTCCTCTTTATTTTTTGTTGCTGAAATATTCCTGTTTCGTTGAAATTCATGGACAATCTGTTTTCATTTGGTACTATTTCTAAAAATAGAATATTGTAGTTCTATTCATTTTTAATTGCTTGTCAGCTTATCATGTTGTCATTGTTAGTTTTATATACATTCTTTCTTCGTCAACTATAACCACCCGACAACAACATTCTTTACTTCTGCGGAATCCCAGTTTCATACGGATTATCCGGATCGTTACTCCACTCGAACCAACCACCATCGAACACTGAAACACGAGGCCAGCCCATTAACCAGGCATTAAAAAAAGCTTCGCTGCCGCGCCATCCGGTTCCACAATAAAATGCAAGATGTTTATCTGGAGTAATTCCAACTTCTTCCCAGGTTTTTGCCACTTCGTCGGCTTCTTTTATGGTATGGTCTACATTTCGGTAGTTTTCCATGTGGTAGGCATCTGTTCCACAATTGCCAAAAACAGCTCCCGGAATGCGCCCCTTTTTCTCTATATAATTGTAACCGCTCATTTCTCCAATCCACTCGGGCCAACTACGTACACTCACTAATTCGGCTGTTTTCGACGCTAAAATTTCTTTTGCTTCAGGAATATCAACAGCCAATTGTGGTTGTGCGGGAATTGCCACTCCAAAATTTGAAACAGGAACAGGAGCAGTTTCCTCAGTAGTTACTTCAAAACCTGCATCTTTCCACGATTGCATTCCACCATTCAAAACCCGCACATCTTTTACTCCTGCATGTAGCATAATAAATGCACAGCGTATGGATCCTAAATGTCCGGCGCTACTTCCGGGAAACGGGTCATCGTTATCGGGGAATGAAAACCTACCATACAAAACTACAGTTGTATCGGCAGTTATTCCATGTTTTTCCAGAGCTACTTTTAACTCTTCGGGCGTACGCCTGTTCCAGGTTACGGAAGATTCCAGTTCGTTTGTATCTAAGGCAATTGCACCCGGAATATGGTCAGTTTTATAATCATCGAGATTGCGATAATGTGCATGACAAACCACATATTTATTGTTTGAATACTCGGCAGGAGTTTCTCCCGATGTTAATGTTTTTACCCAGTCGGCAGAAACCAATTGTCGATAACGAGAAAGATTTTCCATGGGTAAACTTTCATCGGCGGTCCACTCTTTTACAAAATGAGAATAACTATTTACATCGGTATAACCTGCCCGAACGAACATTTTTATAGCTGATTTTGCTTCGTCTTCAGAATATGCGTAAACGATAATTTTATGCTCAGGTAAAATCTCCTTTGAGCGTACAATTTCAATCCAATCGATATATTTGCCCCATTTTGAAGGCAAACTTTTGGCGCCTTTTATATGCCCGCCCCTTTTTTCACCTTTCAATTTCCAACCGTTGTAGGCATCTACAGGTCTAACATCAATAATTTTTACACTTTTATCTTTTGTATATTCCAATAATTCGCTTGTAGAAAGTTGATTAACCGTTTCGCTCATTGACATAGTTTATTTTGCTTTTTATTAGAGACTGTTTCAATTGAAATTCCTTTCAAATTAACAGAACAATTTGTGCATTGATACCTACAATAAAAAATAATTATGATAATTGTTCAAAATATTTATCCCACTCGATGTGTTTTCGCCCGGCTGCTATTTCATAATCAGATTCCAATTCGAACTCGCCATTTCTAATTTTTGTATAAATTCCAGAAATTATCATCCCTAAAAACTCACCATTCATTTTTTTCTGAAGATTTAGGTAATCCTCAACTTTCAGATTTTCGAATTTCAGGGCTGTTCCAAATGTCAGGTTAAGATATTTTGTAAGTTGAGATTGTGTAATAGACATACCGCACAAATTAAAAACATTACCGTTTCTATCTTCATTCAAAATCATTTGCGTGTAAGCAAAAGCCAACTCGTTGCGTGTTGTATAAGGACACAGACCTTCGGCCGCGCAATTGGCTACTTTACCCATTTCTTTGTATTTATTAATGTATTCCACATCAGGTTCAATGTATAAACCATTTCGGCCAATGGACCAATCCAACCCACTTTCCTGAATATCATTTTCGGTTTGACGATTGCTGTTTACAATGGCATCGAAAGTTGATGCGCCATGTTTTCCAATAATACTGGTATAAACAATCTTTTTCACACCTGCCTCAATAGCCGCATTTATTACATTTCTATGTTGTCCAATTCGTTTATCCGGGGCATCCATTCCCGACACCAAAAGAACTACATCAATACCTTTTAAAGCGGCAACAAAATCTTCCTTGTTATTGTAATCTCCCTTTTTAATTTCTACGCCTATTTGTGCGGCCTTTTCAGGTGTTCGTGCAATGCCAATTACATTTTCGTTACCTATTTCTGCAATCAATTGTTTAATAATTTCTGCTCCCAATTTACCACTGGCTGTTGTTACTGCAACTTTCATCTCTTTTATTGAGTTTAATTTAAAGTATTGTTATTCAGAAGTATTTTACAAATTATTATAATAAAAAGTTAAAACCAAACGAACCAGGGAAAAACAGGAATCCGCCAACAAATAATAAAGTTGCAATTTTATTAACTTTATTGAAATCCGATCATCAATTAATTATCTTTAGCCTTTAATAATACCTAAAACAACGATTAACAATTACACGCTTAAAGAGCAATTAAAAATCACATTATGAAAAAGAATTTAATTTTGGCTTTGTCGCTTTTTGCGGCAATATTAATCGCGACTCCAAGCTTTGCAAAAAAAGTTAACAAACTTTCTAAAGCAGAAAAGAAAGCTGGTTGGGCATTAATGTTTAACGGGGAAAATTTCGATGGATGGCGTCAATGCAACGGAACAGAAATGCCAGCAAACTGGGTTCTTGAAGACAATGCCATGAAAGTTTTTACCGGAGAAGGTAAAAAACCGGGACAAGGTGCTAATGGCGATATTTTATATCCAGGAAAGAAATTTGAAAACTTCGAATTTTCAATCGACTGGAAAGCAAGTAAGGCTGCTAATTCAGGGATTTTTTACAGCGTCCGCGAGGTGCCCGGCAAACCTATTTATTATGCCGCTCCTGAAATTCAGGTTTTGGACAACAAAGATGCATCTGACAATAAAAAAGATAACCATCTGGCTGGTTCTTTGTACGACTTGCTTCCGGCAGATCCTGCGACAATTAATCCAGCAGGAGAGTGGAATACATGTCTTGTAAAAGTAAAAGACGGAAAAGTTACTGTAAGTATGAATGGAACACAAGTAGTTTCGTATACACATTGGACACCGGAATGGGACGAAATGGTAAAAAACAGTAAATTCAAAAATTTCGAGGGATGGACTAAAGGCATTGACAAAGATGGTTATATTGGCTTGCAAGACCATGGTTACCCGGTTTGGTTTAGAAACATTAAAATTCGCGAGCTTTAAAAAAGTAGTTAGACAGAAAGTATTAACTGCTATAAATAAAAAACCGTTCTTTTCAGTAAATGAGAAGAACGGTTTTTTTGTGGATGAGATGTGTTGTGTATTTTTTGTTTATCCAGTAGTTTGTGTTTTTAATTTATATCTTCCGGTTTTGCCTGGCTTCCTTTTTTGCCTCTGAAGAGTTCGTATTTATGCAGTTTGCAATCGAGTGGCCCATTATAAAGGCGAATTTTCCTGGAGGGGCGCAAACCAATAAATTTCAATGCCTGAATATTACTGCTAATAATCCATGCTTCGCAACCTTCGTAATGATGTTTTAATTGAGTACCAATTTCCTGATAAAATGGAATAATATCTTCTTTTTCTTTTAATCGTTCACCATATGGAGGATTTAAAAATACCATACCATCGTTAAAATGGGTCTCGCTTTTCAAAAAATCCATTTGTTTAAATTCTATTAGATGATCAACCTTGGCAATAGCAGCATTGTTTTTGGATATGTCAACCGTTCCTAATTCTATATCGCTACCAAAAATTTTACATGAAGGAGTTATAATCTTACTTTCAGCATTTTTTTTGATTGATGACCATAAGTCGGCATCAAAATCTTTCCATCTCTCAAAACCAAAGCTTCGAGATCGACCAGGAGCAATATTACTAGCCATTAATGCCGCCTCAATTGAAAAAGTTCCTGATCCACACATGGGATCGTAAAAGTCATTTTTTTTATCCCAGCCTGACAATGCAATAATTCCGGCAGCTAAAACTTCACTCATTGGAGCCAATGATTGTGCCTGGCGATAACCTCTTTTTCCTAAAGATGTGTTTGAGCTATCTAACGAAACAGAACAAATACGATCACTAATGTGTATGTTTAATCGTAAATCTGGATTTTCTAAATCAACAGATGGACGGCTATTGTATTTATCTCTAAATTGATCAACAATGGCATCCTTACATCTCAAAGCCACAAATTGAGAGTGTGTAAAATACTCGCCGTTAACAGTTGCCTCTATGGCCAGAGTGCCCTCAACCGAAAGGTACTGTTCCCAATTAATTTTTTTGATTTTCTTATACAAGTCATTATCAGTGTGAACCATGAATTGCGCAAAGGGTTTTAAAACTTTCAGTGCTGTTCGCAAGTGCAGATTGCTTTTGTAGAGTAAAGCTTGATCACCTTTGAATTTTACCGCCCGTTTAAGTAATTCAATATCTGTAGCACCTAATTCCATTAACTCACTAGCTACAATTTCTTCAAGTCCAAAAACGGTGGTGGCAATTAATTCAAATTTTTCCAAAATATATTGTTTTATTTTTTACAAAATCAGCCTAACGAATTTGAGCACATTTTTTAAAAAGAATGGTTAACTGATTAGAAAATAAAGCAGTTTCTTAATCGGGTTAATAATTGCAATCGTCAGGATTATATATAGTTATATATCACATTAATAAAATCCTGGCAAAGTTAAATATTTTAAACCAGATTAAAAGTTTGTAACGTTAAAAACAGGATAAAAAATTTAGAGTTAGAGAAGTCCTAAAACCCTTTTCGTAGTTTATTTAGTGATGAGTTAAGTTGTGAAGAGAATGTTGTGTAAAATTTTATGCTGGCTCTCTCGATATGCAACATAGCTTAACTAATCGTCTAGCTTTTTGTTGCATATCCAGTTTTAAAACCCCGGTCAAATCCTTTAATAGTTAAACCTGCCTGTTCAACTAAAGTCGGTAACGATCTTTTTTTTCATGACAAACATTTTGAAATTAGGAATATGATAAGTTAAGCATTTTATGTAAGTTTGAATGCAAGCTACCCACTTGTGGGTTTAGTTCAACAAAGTGCATATTTCAGAGCGGGTTCGGTGGTATGCCAACATTAGATTCACGCCCAATTATCCGTTCCTATCGGACGGATAACTGCACGCAAATCCGCTACTAAACGTAGTGTGCAGAGAAACAG
>JABMPI010000105.1 GCA_013203755.1 Bacteroidota bacterium | reverse complement strand
TTATGGCATTTCTTATTCCTGTATCATAAAAATAATATTTATGCCGTTTCTTTAATTCGTTTCGTAGATTCCCACTATATGAACCTAATCGGAAGATTATAAAACTTTTCTCAAGTAAATCCAGATAGCGTTCGATGGTTTGTTTAGAAACACCGAGCAGAGATGCAAGTTCCTGATAAGAAACCAGATTACCTACCTGTAATGCAATCGCCTTAAGTAATTTACGAAGAATATCAGGGTTTCTTAATTGCTCAAATTTAAAAATATCTTTAAACAAATAGTCATTGCTTAATGAAAGTAGTTTTAATCTTTTTTCATTTGCCGTTAGATTAACTACACCTGGATATGACCCAAAAATAATTAGTAGATTTAAATTTTCCAAAACAAATTGCCATCCTTTTTTGTCACTTATTTCATGTATAGATAATGGGAATAATCTAAAGCTGATGTTACGTCCGGTCAATGGTTCTCCTGTTTTGTTTGAGAGCTCAAAACTGCTGGATCCGGTTGCAATTAGTTTTGTCTTTAGTTCCTTGACATCGAAAAGGAGTTTTAGTATTTTCCCAATTTCTGGTATTGTTTGTGCCTCATCGAAAGCAATTATTTCATTGTTGTCGAATAGTGCTGTTATTTTTGGGATATTCATTTCACGAAGCGTATCTGAAACAATCGATTGTTCGCAATTTAGTATTTTGAAGTGCTTGTGTTTTCTTGAAAGAATATCCAATAATGTTGATTTACCTGTTTGCCTTGCGCCAAACAAAAGTATGATTTCCTTCGTTTGTAATTGATTGTCAATTAGCTTGGATACGTCTCTATTGTACATCTCATTTGATTTAGAGAACAAACATACTAAATTGAGCCTAAAAAAGCAAGTTAACTTACAGAATTAGGCCTAAAAACGGAAGTTAAGCTTCTAAATTAGGCCTAAATACGTAAGTTTAAAGTTTAATAAATTTAAAATAGTTCCTTAATAATTCAGCATTTTTATCAGAAGGTGTGAAGATTTCAAGTACTACGGGAGAACCATTTTTTTATTCATAAAGTTGGGTAGAATAGTTTTGAGGTCATCAAGTGTATGTGCTTTAATATAATCCACATCAAAAGCCTTACATATAAATTCAGCTTTATAACGATGCTTTGCTTCAAAGAATTCTTCCAAA
Organism: Bacteroidota bacterium; assembly: GCA_013203755.1. Classification (GTDB taxonomy): domain Bacteria; phylum Bacteroidota; class Bacteroidia; order Bacteroidales; family Prolixibacteraceae; genus Draconibacterium. Next base: position 2,043 of record JABMPI010000105.1, on the reverse strand, counting down.
TTCGGGGTTGTGTCAGGACCGGGAATAAACCTAAAAATTCCCCCTCCTGAGTTATTGATAACAATAATCTTAAGGTTGGGTGATAAGTATTTGTTCATTAAACCATTAGAGTCGTAAAAAAAGCCTAAATCACCGGTAATCAAAACATTTAATTTACTTGAATAATATGTGTATCCTGCCGCAGTAGATATTTGACCGTCGATTCCGCTAACTCCTCTATTCGAATTGTATTCAATGTTTTCTTTGCTTCCAAAAAGTTGTGAATACCTTACCGGTGTGCTGTTGCCAAGATGAAGTATACTATCTTTAGGCAGATTACTTAAAATCACATCAAACACATTAAGATCAGAATATTCACATTTTGATAGATATTCAGATTTTCTAACATCTATTCGATTTCTTCTATCCAACCATATGTTTTTAAAGTTGCTGTTAATTGGTACAAGTTTTTTCTCCAAGGAATTTAAAAAGGTGACTTCATCAGTTTCTAATGCTTCAGTAAGACTAAAATATGTGTCCATTTTTTCACCTGATGGACTTATATGCCAATGTTTATTTGGTTTGTTATTACGCAGAAACTTCTTTATCATTTTAGAAACAACCTGTCCTCCGAAACTAATAACTATTTCAGGTTTAAATGATTCAATATCTTTGTTGTCAATGGTTGATACAACATTGTCGATCGTGTCGATAAAAGCGCCGTTAAAAACATTTGAGGTAGTCTCTGTTAATACGATGGTATTGCTTCGTTCAGATAACTTCGAGAGGATATTGCTTAGCTTGCTATCTGGCCTCATTTGACCAACAATAATCATTATTTTTTCAGATTCACTAAATTTTTTAGCGATCTCTTTAATTTTATTTTGAGAGATAACAATTGGTTTTTTATTGTTATCAATCAAATTACCAGTTATTTGCTCTTCAGTAGTACCGTAAATTGGTTCGTCGAATGGAATATTAATATGAACCGGTCCGGGTTGAGGATTATTACATTCATAAAGAGCTTCATTAATTATAATTTTGGCGGATTTAAATTCATCCTCAGTATCTATATTTAAAGGTAGTTGGTAACTCTTTTTAACATAATTGGCGAACACATTATTTTGTCTTATGGTTTGCCCATCTCCAATATCTATTAAGTTTGATGGTCGGTCGGCGGTAAGTATTAGTAATGGTAATTTTTGATAGAAAGCCTCAGATATTGCTGATGCATAATTTAATACGGCACTCCCCGAAGTACATGCAATTGCTGTTGTTTTTTGTGTGTTGAGAGCAATTCCCAAGGCAAAAAAAGCAGCACTTCGTTCGTCTACAATGCTAAAGGCTTTTATTCCCTTACGATTTGCAAAACTTATAATAATTGGCGCGTTCCGCGAGCCGGGCGAGATTACTATATTTGAAAGTCCGCTTCTTACAAACAAATCGGTAAGTAAGCTTATGTTCTTTTTGTCAGATGTCATAGTGCAAATCTCTATAAATTTTCCACAACCGACAATAATGTTTGAGATTTGTGTACTGTTTCCTGATATTCATCTTCTGGAATTGATGATGCCGTTAAACCACCTCCAACGTAAATATTGATTTTATTTTTGTCAAGTTCAGCACAACGCAGGTTTACAAATAATTGAGATTGCCCATTTACTTTCCATGGGCCAATAAACCCTGAATAATATCTCCGTTGATGTTGTTCTGCTTTTTGGATCATATGATAAGCTTCAGCTTTTGGTAATCCACAAACTGCTGGTGTTGGATGTAAACCTGCAATAACTTTACCAGCATTTTGACCAACTACTTTTTTTTGTATTTTATATGTTGTAAGAATATGGTAAAGATTGCCTGCCTGAGAATTTGTTGGCCCAATTTTTTCGTAGTTTTTAACTCCAAGTTCTGATAAAACCGATTCAATAAAAGAGGAAACCATCTGTTGCTCTTCAAGCTCCTTATTTGTCCAGTCAGGTTCTTCATCTAAAGAAACAATTCTCGTTCCAGCCAAAGAGTCGCTATAGTAATGGTCATCAATTAGTTTAAATAGTGTTTCAGGAG
>JABMPI010000013.1 GCA_013203755.1 Bacteroidota bacterium | reverse complement strand
TTTTTGTAAAACTCGCCTTCAGGAATTTCCTCCAGACGGCGAAAAACTCGCCGAAACCGAAGAGGATCTACTCCAGCACCGCACCGATGGCACCGATGCTTTCGACACCCTGTTTATTGGGATGAATTTTTATAGTTATGAGACGAGTTCGAGGGGAATTGGTATGGGGGTTGTTAGGTGAATTTTAATCATGAATAATATCCCCATATAGTCCGAAATTGGCTCCAAAATCTTTCCAAACATCTATATATGATTGTCCATTGAGAGGTTCTATTTTAATTTCACGAGTTACCATATTTTTCGTAGATTGAATCAATTTTACATCTTTGTACTTATCATTAGATTTAACGATATGAGCAATTGTGCGCCTATCATCTGCAGGCATCCTTTCTCCAAAAATAACTGCTTTAAGTGCAGTTTTGTCGAACCAAATTCCTCTTTCTTCTTCAAACTTGGGATTGAAATATTTTATAAACCGAATTTCTTTTTCCTTTTCGAAATCAACGTATTTAAATCGGAATACACTGTATCCATCAATTGATAAATTCTTGTTAACATCACTTTCTAGTTCAATTCTTGGTATGTTGGATTGATAATTTACCTTGTCCACTTCAATATCCATGTTTTCTATCTGCAAGCTCTTGACAAGTATCTTCCTGTCAAATACTAAACAAACACCTTTATGTGAATTTGCATAGTGAGTCCAAAGTAATAATTCCTTGTATTTTTTCGAAAATGAAGAGATTCCATAACAAGATCTAAGAATATTTTTCAAATATTCTGAATAATCATGTTTAAAATTTCTCCTCCCTCCAAGTTTATAAATATCTTCAAACCTACTAGGATGTGTGTCTGGATTCATCTCCTTTTTAATTGCCAATTCCTTTTCATCAGTTAATACTTCATCCAAATTTTCAAGAATAAATTCCCCTTCATAAGGGTCATTCTGGTTTTTTGGTTCTCCAAACCACAACATCCCCTTTATCAATAGCTTAAGCGTATTTACATTAAACGGTGCAAATTTGAATATAAAATTGGGATTATTTAAAAACTGATCCATACTATTAATCTTTTTTTGTAAAGCTCGAAAATTATATTGATAATTGAAAGAGTTGTCAAAAATCAACGCGGTAGAGTGCCAGTTAACACGATTAACAAATTTCGGTAGAAATAAGACCAATGTAATTGGGATTAGACACGGAGCACCATATCTGCGCGCGAGAATTGCATTAAGCTACCCTGCGGAGTTGTTGCGGTACAACTTCCAAACCTTGTTTTTTTCAGGTCGTTTTTAGACTGTCACCTCAAAAAAACTTGCAAAAAAATATCGACGTTTTCTTGTAAAATACTTTGAAAAAAGTGAGTTTTCTTGTGGACACTATTTAATTGTAAGATTTTCGGCTGAATTTACCTACCAGAAGCCCCCTTTAAATAAGCTCTTTCAATTTAATTCGGTCGATTTTAAAAGATGGATTTCGGGGAAGTTTTTTTATGTAAGTAATTGATTTGGGTAGAAATTTTTTGTTAATATGAAGGGCCAGTTGCTTTAAAATATCAGATGAATCTATTTCATTTTCCGATTCAATAATAAGAACTATTTTTTGCCCAAGTAACGGATCTGCAATTCCGATAACAGCACACGGAATTTGAAGGATCTCCTGAATTTGTTTTTCCAATTCTTCGGGTTGAATTTTAATTCCGCCAGAATTAATCACATTGTCGAAACGCCCAAGCCATTTGAATTTATTTTTAGCAAGCAGTTTAACACAATCGTTGGTTCTAATTTCTTCCGAAATAAATGGGGTACTGATAATTAGGCAACCTCGTTCGTCAACGGAAATATTGATGCCGGGCAAAACTGAAAAATAATCATCAGAATTTTGTCCTGTTAAACGTTTTAATGCAATGTGCGAGCAGGTTTCAGCCATTCCATAAGTTTCGAAAACCGCTGTGTTAACCCGCTGTAATTGTTTAATTAGTTCCGAATTTGTTTCCGCTCCTCCCAAAATTAGTGTCTTTAGCGGAGGCCATAAATTCTGTTCAATCAAATTTGAAGCCTGCATGGGAACCATGGCACAAAAATCAATTTTTCTTAAGTTTGAAAAATCGGGTGTTCCGCTTGGTTCAATAGTAATTAGGTTTAATCCGGCGTACAAAGCACGAACCACCATCATTTTTCCTGCGATGTAATTAATTGGTAAACACAGAACAGCAAGTTCAGATTCTTTTAATTGAAAAAAAGCGGTAGTTCTTTTTGCTGACTCAAACAAAGCCCGCTTGGAAAGCTTGATAATTTTCGGAGATCCGGTGGTTCCCGATGTTTTCTGTAAAATATATTCTGAATCATCAAGAAAATCGAGGATAAACCTGTAAATGTCCAATTGCCAATCAGGACAGAAAAGAGCATTAATTTTGTTATTACAAAATTCTAGTAATTCGTTTTTTGTGAAAAACCGCCGATTTAAAGTAAGTCCTTTAATTTCCTCATTCATTTTAAATCATTTCCAGGTTCCAGTTTGCGTGAGCTCCGTAATTAATAGTACCGTTTGAAATGTATAACGGACTTTCAACATTATTGGTAAATAATCCTCCCGTTCCCAGGCCCTGATAGTTTATACAATTTAAGGAAGCAACCCACTGAGCAATTGCATTTAATCCGATGTTTGATTCCAGCGCCGAAGTTACCCACCAACCGATTCGTCTTTCGCCAGCTAAAAAAATCCACTCTTCAGAAGCTCGTATTCCACCAATTAACGAGGGTTTCAAAATAATGTATTGAGGTTGGATACTATTCAGCAATTCTTCTTTTTTCTGACGGGACGTTATTCCAATTAACTCTTCATCTAAAACAATAGGCAGTGGCGATTCAACGCACAACTTTTTCATCGCCTCAAACTGCCCCGCTTTTATTGGTTGTTCAATGGAATGAATATTGAAGGAAGCCAATTGTTCTAAAACAGGCTGGACGTTTTCCGGAGTAAAAGCACCATTTGCATCAACCCGAATTTCAAGCTCGTCAACTGGATAACGCTCCCGAATTGAACGAATTATTTCCAATTCAGCCTGAAAATCAATGGCTCCAATTTTTAATTTCAAACAGTTAAAACCGGCAGCTAATTTTTCCTCAACTTGCTGGATCATAAATTCTTTTGTTCCCATCCAAATCAATCCGTTAATAGGAATTCCCTTTGTTCCCTCCGTAAATTCTGAAGGAAAAAGAAGAACCGGCGACAATGAATTAATTCCTAACAAAGCAGTTTCATATGCAAACTCAAGGGCAGGGAATCCGATAAATTCATCCGCTTCAATTTTATCTCCGGAATTAATTTTGTGGACAAGCGATTTAATTTTTTGCTTCAACTCAGGCACTGCATCAATGCTTAATCCCGGAATAGTTGCAATTTCTCCAATTCCTTTTTTTGTAGGATCTTCAGATTCAAAAAGCGTTAAATAAAACACATCTTTCTCAGTCAGAATTCCGCGGGATGTTCCGGCTGGAAGTTTGAAAGACAGTGTCCTTTTAGAGTAAGTTGCTTTTATCATATCGAAAGAAATATACCCAATGAAAAAGTTAGAGAAAAGAAAAAAGTTGTAAGTGCCAATACTTTAAGTTGCTTATTTAGTTTTTGTGGAATATGATTGGCAAATACCTGATAGATGTGGTATCCCAAAGGGAAAACAGAAACAAGAAAAATTAGTTGATAACCAGATTCCCAGGTTTGTATGGTATAAAATATCGTCAGAATAATTGCTAAAATAATAAGACTCACATGGTACAGTTTTGCCTTTTCGGAACCAATTCTAACAACCAGTGTTTTTTTCCCACTGGCAGCATCATTTTCAATATCCCGCATGTTGTTTAGGTTTAACACACCCGCACTTAACAGGCCAATTGCCGATGCCGGAAGCAACAAACTTAGATTAAACTGATTGGTAAATAAAAAGTAAGTACCACACACGCCAACTAATCCAAAAAATATAAAAACAAACAAATCGCCGAATCCCGAATAACCATACGGTTTTTTCCCAACGGTATATTTTAGGGCAGCTGCAATGCTGGCAATTCCCAGAATAAAAAACAGGATGATGATGCTAAACTCTGCATTTCTGAGCCCGAAATAAATGAGCAAACTTCCTGAAAGAAACGACAGAATAATAAAAACGATTATCAACCTTTTCATTTCGGCTTTTGAAATTTTACCAGACTGGACAGTGCGTTCCGGTCCAACCCGATTGCTATTATCGGTGCCGTGTACAGAGTCGCCAAAGTCGTTGGCAAGGTTTGAAAGTACTTGTAAAAAGATAGTTGTGGTAAGTGTTAAAACAAAAACAGGCCACACAAATTTACCGTCGGCCCAGGCCAAAATACTTCCAATAACCACACTGGAAAGAGATAGCGGAAGAGTCCGCAATCTGAAAGCCTCCAACCAAACCAAAATCTTATTCACTTCTTATTTTATTTCGTACTTCTTAGACAATTATATATTTTTCATGTGGCTTCTTATAAAGCATCAAGAACAAGGCTTGCGAAATCTTGAAAATCAAGGAGTCCGTCGGATGACGGATGACTATTTTCAAGATGAGCATAACGCAGATATTGATGTTTTAGAAGAGTCACATATTAGGGTAGTTTCGGGAATTTCTTAAAATCGGGTTTTCTTTTTTCAAGGAAAGCATTTTTGCCTTCATGCGCCTCTTCCGTCATGTAATACAACATGGTTGCATTTCCTGCCAATTCCTGAATTCCTACCTGACCATCGAGCTCTGCATTTAATCCGGCTTTAATCATGCGCAGAGCCAATGGACTCCGTTCCATAATTTTCATGCACCATTCAACGGTAGCATCTTCCAATTGGTCCAATGGAACAACCTTGTTTACCAGACCCATTTCAAGCGCATCGCTTGCAGAATATTGGTCGCATAAAAACCAGATTTCGCGTGCCTTTTTCTGGCCAACCACCCTCGCTAAATACGAAGAGCCAAAACCAGCATCGAAGCTTCCAACTTTTGGCCCGGTTTGCCCGAAAATAGCATTCTCAGATGCTATACTTAAATCGCAAACCACATGTAAAACATGACCGCCACCAATGGCATAACCATTTACCATGGCAATAACAGGTTTTGGAAGCGACCGAATTTGTTTCTGTAAATCGAGGATATTAAGTCTCGGAACTCCATCTTTTCCAATGTATCCGGCAAAACTTTTAACGTTTTGGTCGCCGCCGCTACAAAAAGCTTTGTCGCCAACCCCTGTTAAAATTACCACCGAAATATCTTGATTTTCGCGGCATTGAACCATGGCGTCGCACATCTCTTTTGTGGTGTCAGGGGTAAATGCATTGTAGTAGCGTGGGCGGTTTATTGAAATTTTTGCAATCCCTTCAAAAAATTCGAATTTTATCTCTTCGTATTCTTTAAGCGTTGTCCAGTTGCGTTCCATAATTGGTATTTAAAAATTTGAAAAAATCTTTTGTTATTTGAGGTTCTCCGTTATTTGGTGTTTGAATTTCCAAAACTTCAGCTTTATCTTTTTCAATAAATAGGTTATTAAGGTTATTTTGAAGACTGGTTTTTGTTGCACACAAATGATAGTTCAGACCAAATGCCTCTGTCAGTTTTTTGAAATCAATGGGATGATGAGCATTAATCAACGGTATAAAAGCATCGGTTTCTGACGGCCCTTTTAACAGATGAAAAATTCCTCCTCCATTATTGTTCACCAAAATAATTTTGAGATTTTTGGGTATTTCACGGTTCCACAATGCGTTAGAATCGTACCCAAAAGAGAGGTCGCCAACAATCGTGTAAACGGGCACCGATAATTTTGATGCTAATCCTGCAGCAGTTGATAAACACCCGTCGATTCCGGAAGTTCCCCGGTTCGAATAAAACACCCGGTTTTTCTGGTTAAAATAGGAAAGATAACGAACAGCGTTACTGTTTCCTGCAAAAACAACGGCATCTTCCGGAAGGCTTTCCGAAATAATTTTATAGGTCTGCAAATCGGAAAAACCAATCCGATTGGTATATTTTTCTTTTACAATTTCTACATTTTTAATTTCCCTGTTCCAGAATATTTTAAACGCACTTTTTGCATCTGCAGGTTTTACCGGCAAACTTTTTAAAACAGAAAGAGGATCAGCTTTTATTATTGAATTTACATTTTGAAATGTATCAATAAGCTGTTCATCGGGCAAAATTGCAAAAAAGGTCGCCCCCTTTATTTTATTCAGAAAGAGTTTTATTTTTTGTGAAATTACCTGTCCTCCAAAATACATTACCAGTTCAGGAATAGCAACTTGGGGGTATTCCGTTTTACTATTTAAAACTATTTCGGGTGAACAAACTGAAGCTGCAACATGCAAGTTTGATGTTGGTTCAGCTACAACTACCACTCTGTTATCGTTTGAAATATTTTCAACAATTTGAAGTAAATCGTTATTGGGAGAAAGCTGCCCCGAAATAATCATAATCGATTTTGCCGCTTTCCATTTAGAAACTAACTGGCTATTTTCTTTCAGAATAAATTCAGGTTCTTCTTTTCTGACGATATTTATTTCAGATGTCAATTCAGGCAATTTTTCATACAAAGGTTCCCGAAGCGGGACATTGATATGAACAGAACCCGGTTTATCTGAAACTGTAATGTAAAAAGCTTCATTGATAATTCGATGGGCATACCAATGACTATCTTTATCCGTGCTTTCGATGGGGAGTGTATATTCGGCTTTTACATTTTTACCAAAAATATTGTTTTGCCAAATTGCCTGATTGTTCTGTTGCCCGATCCATTCCGGTGGGCGATCCGCTGTTATAATTAGCAGTGGAACACCCTGGAAAAAAGCTTCGGCAACGGCAGGTGCATAATTTAGCGCCGCTGTACCGGAAGTACTGATTAACACCGTTGGTTTTTGGGAAACTAACGACTGGCCCAATGCAAAATAAGCGGCACTGCGTTCGTCAATAATGCTTGTACAATTTTCGCCAAATCGTTTGTAAAATGCCCGAATTAAAGGAGCATTTCTCGACCCCGGAGATATTACCACATCTCTGACTCCTTGTAAATAAAGGATCTCTGCCAAATCTGTAATATGTTGTAAGGAATGAGTCATTGAATCAGTTCATCGTATTAATTACTGAAAGTAAGGTTCTGGATTTCATCTCAGTTTCCTTCCATTCATCTTCGGGAATGGAATCGAGGGTAATTCCTGCACCTGTAAAAAGCGATAAATAGGATTTGGAAATTCGCATGCAACGTAAATTTACAAAAAGCGAAATTGCATTTCCCAAACCAACCGGTCCCAGAAATCCACTGTAATATTCGCGATCGTGTTTTTCTATGGATTCAATAATTTCTAAAGCCTCTTTTGTAGGGTATCCACACACTGCAGGTGTTGGGTGCAAACTCTCCAGTAAATAACCGATATTCCCGTTTACGTCGTTAATATTTGTGGTAAAATCGGTACGTAAATGCAACATGTTTCCAGCTTTTTTAACATACGGTCCCAGGTGCGAAATATTTGGCCAATTTGCAGTCTCTAAAGTTCTGCGAATATGGTCAGAAACAAATTGCTGTTCTTCTATTTCCTTATTTTGCCAATTTTTAAACTGTTGGAATTCTTCCGTGTTTTCTCTCGTTCCGGCAACCGACGACGTTCTAAAAACATTATCTTTTAAACGGGCAAAAGGTTCGGGCGTTGCTCCCATCCAAAAATGCTCATCAGCTTTAAACAGATACACAAAAGCATTGGGAAATGAATTGCATAGTTTTGAAAAGAGTTCGGCCAGTTGGTCTTCAAAATGACCTTCTATTATTTTGACCCGACTTAAAACCGCCTTTTGAATTATATTTTCTTTGATTGCTCCGGTTATAGATTCAATCTGTTGTAAATATTCCGTTTTGGAAACCTCAATCGGGTGCTCCTGTTCAGTATATTTCTTTGATGGATGATTTATGTTTTTTAGACTACAATAGTCTTTATCCGAAACCTCGCCATTAAAATAAAAATCGGGATGAATTAAAAACATGCGGTTCTTCTCCGATTGCAAAAAGGGTGAAACAAGAAATCCTTTCAACTTAGATACGTTAGAAAGGTTTGTAATATATTCTATTGTGGATTCCTTTTGAACAATAAGATTTTGTCCGGTTTCTTCGGGCAATTTATATGCCGCAAAAGCCAGATTGTTATTTAAACAAACACTTATTGTTTCGCTTATGGAATGAACTGATTCTTTTATCCGCCTCATTAATTCTATTTCTTCTTTCTTTCGGTTACCACATTTGTAACCCGTACTACCGAAATAAGTTTATCCTTTTCATCTATAATTCGTACCTCCCACACATGTGTTGTTTTCCCTTTGTGAATTAGCTGTGCATCGGCATACAAAATTCCTTCTTTTGTTGTGGAAATGTGGTTGCCGGAAACCTGAAGTCCAAAAACATTGTATTGTTCCCGGTCTACTAAAAGATACGACCCGGCTCCGGCAAGCGATTCAGCCAAAACAAGAGAAGCCCCTCCGTGGAGAAACCCATTTGGTTGACTGGTTTTGCTACCAACCGGCATGGAAGCCTTAATGTTTGTTGGATTAATTTCGGAAAAATTTATTCCCAAATATCCAATCATTGAGTCAGCACAGAATTTATTTAATTCGTCTAAATCATTCATCTTGCAATGCAATTTAAAGCCTATTTACTAAATATTAAGCTACCAAAGTTTTTACAAAGTAAGCGAATTGTACTTTACAACAACAGCAGGCTTTAATATAATTTCCAAATTTTACTCAATAGTAAACCAAGTCTGGCTTTTAGCCGGTATTTCCATTTCAAATATCGCGTTGTAATCCCTGTCTATTTGAAGTGTTTGTTTAGCTCTCGCCTCCTGACTTATTTTAGCTTCTGTTTTTAATCCGGTATAATAAAGATTTACCTTTATTTTTCTTTTAATTGCTTCGTTTAGCGGATTATAAACCACAAGCATTCCTTTTGTATTGTTTGTTGGTTCAACGTGTAAAATGGCATCGTAATCGCATCCATCAGGGCGGCGAATATGAATAACATCTCCATCTAAAATACGACGGTATTTTTTATAAAAATCCACCCATTTTTTTACCAATATTTTGGTTTCGGGAGCATCGTAAAGTTGTGGGCCGCGGTAACATGCCTGCACTCCTGCTCCAAACAAATTTGCCAATCGCTGACCGTAATGTGGCAAGTGTTCTTTCAATGGTTCAATTGTTGCTGCCTCTCCACCACCGTGGTATTGTACCAACGGCACAAACATCCATCCCATTGATGGTGCTTTTGTCCAGGTGCCATCGTAAATATTTTGGCGCTCAATAATTTCTTGCTGCGCGCGTGGTAACGACCAATTGGTTTCGCGATATCCCATTGCAGTTTTATTACTACCACTTAAAAAATAGTAGTCTGGTATATTTAAATAAATGCCTTTGGCCCGACACCATTTATAAAAATCGGTAATGGTTTTGTACTGGTTCCATTGCGAATCTTCCAAACCTTTATGTCCGGGATGATTTTCTGAAATACAAATATCGCCAGGGTAAGATCCATCGTGTTCGAAATTATCCAGCCCGGTTTTTTCATACAAATTGTAAAGTTTCCTAAAATATTCCTGTCCCCATTCACTTTCAATGCACGGCGAATTTCCAAAACGCGGTGTTTTTCCTTCCGGCATAACAACATCGGTTTCCGGACTTACACGGCGACTTGCTAAAAGTGAATAACCTCCCAAAGTTATTCCTTTTGAATGAGCGTAATCGGCCAATTTCTTCATTCGTGTTATATTTTCATTACTGGCATCTTCAGCGTTAAAACCGCTTCCAAAAGTCATAATCACTTTTTCAAAACCCACTTCAACACACTGGTCGATGGCCTTTTTTACGGCTTCATCCTTTGCACTTCGCACATGCATTAATATTGGGTTTTCAGTTACCCAAGGTGCAATGGCTCGCATCATCCGGCGATGTTCCAGCCCCTTTCGCTCGCGATTCCAACTGTCGTGCAGCAGTTCCCATACCCGATACGAAGAGAAAGTCTCTCCAACAGCAATCTCTTGTTCCGGTCCATATTTTGGGTAAACTTCTAGTAAACATGGCGTTTTTCTTTCGTAATGTACTTGAGTTTTATACAAGGGATCGATACTCCAGGAAATGCTTGAACGTTCCAGGTTTTCTTTGGTCATTCCACCAAAATTGTAATCTGTTTCAACCGTAATATTTGGATAAATCCATTTTTCACGTGGGTCAACAGTACTTTCAGGTTCGTAAAGTGCCAAAACCTCGCTTTTGAATTTATTTACACTAATTGGTTTCCCCGATTGGTTTTCCACTGTAATCCATTTGCAAAAAACCGGAAGCCCATCATACAATTCGTAATGTACATTCACAGTTACATTTTTTAGATACTGATATTTTTCAGCCCCTGTTTATTTTATACTGTTTGGAATATCTCCCAACATTTGAAATACTTCAATTAAACAACGTCCGCGCTCACCTTTATCACGGTTGTCGCTACTTTCTCCCATCCAATCCATTTTCCCTACACGTACAGTGTTTGGCAGTATATTTTTGGGAATTGAAACTTCACCCACTTTCACCCACTCAATTTTATTATATGAATAAGCTCCGTGAATTTTGTCTCCATCCATCTCCAAACGAAGCCAAACGGGTTTTCCGGCAATCATTCCATCCAGCTGATTTTCCTTTTCCCCATCAAAAAAACCAAACTGGTTTTGCTTGGGACGAAGGTTAATTTTTACTACACGATTGTCGAAAACCAATCCCACACCAGGTCCCCAACTTGTACTTTGGTCGGTACCCGGATTAATTTTTGCAAGAACCACTTTCGTGCCTTTTGCAATTTTCTGATCTGCAAAGACCGCCGTGTTTGCCAAAGCCATTATCTCACCTGCTTTCCCTTCATTTATAAATGAATTTCGTCCATCGGCATCCGATTCAAAACGTTTCCACGAATCGCTTAGTTTCGCAAACTGATCGTTAATAAACAGCACACGACTTTCATCTGTCAGAGCTCGGCCTGCAAGAACTTCAAGTGCTTCACTGTCTAGTTTGTAATTAAAAATTACTTCTTTTCCGGGAGCTGGCCAGGGCATATCCTGTGGCATCCAATCCAGGCGTTTCTTCCATGGGAAGCGGGCTTTTGTCTCCTCAATTCTGTAATTTGTGAATTTAAATGAAGCCGGATCAGCCTTCAAATCTGAAATCCACTCCTTCAAGAGATAATTATGAATGGGTTGCCCAATTAATCCCCCAACAGAAAAAGTGATTCCATCAATTTGAATTTCAGCTTCCGGGCGTACCGAACGTAAAAACGATTCGTTAGTTTGCAAATGATCTAAACCAATTGTGGCCACATTTGGAGAAAGCGAATACGTGCGGCTTACAATTCCATTTGAAAACACAAGGTTTCCATCTGAATTGTTATACAGTTTTGCTTTTGCTTCAACCGGATCAATTAACCAATCTTGTTTGATAGTTTGGTCTTCTTTGTTAAAAGCAGGCAACCTATTTTGCCCTATGGAAAGTATATTTAGACTCAGTAATAGAATTAAGATTGTTGTTATCTCTTTCATTTTTAATCAGTTTATATATTAGATACAATGGTTTAAAATGTTTATTTTTTCATTAAACTAAATACAGCAAAAGGACAAGTTACCGTAGTTAGATAAACTGGATTTTGCTTGTTTCCTGAGGGATGAAAACATTCAACCGGCGCCTCAAATCCACCGCCTTTTCGGTAATCGTTCGTTCTTAAATCTTCGATGTATTCGCTTGCAAGTTTTCTAGCCTGCTCATCATCAACTTTTGCAATGGCATAACAAACCCAACCTGTTGGTGTGCCCCAATATGCACCGTTCTGATAGGTGTTCTTTTTTGCTAAACTATATTCCCAGGCCGAAGAATCATTAAAATCATCGCAGGTTAGTACATGCCGAATATTTCCACGATAGGCTAAAGTTCCATTTTTATAGGTATCAGTCAGGAATTGACATGTTTTGTTCATTTCTTCACCTTCTAAAACTCCAAAATAAACTGCCAATGCGGTACTCCAAACATCCGACTGCTGGCTTTTTCCGGTCGATGCAACCAGCATTCCACGACTATCCGAAAATACTTCGGGAATTTCATTCTTCAATCTCAAAGCAATTGCCCTGTAAAAATCGGCTTTATCTTTACGGTTAATCAGATCAAACAATTCGGCTAATTCCAATGAGGCTCTATATTTAAACAATGAAGGGAGACAAAGATTGCCGGTAATATTTATGACATCCCGAAATCCAAAATCAACGCCCCGGAAGTCATCCGTTGTGTAAACCAAAACACCGTCTTGCTGAGTAGGAGGTACTTTGAAGGCCGTCTCCAGGCGGTCTATCAATCGGACTCCATTGATTTCATCCAGTAAAACTTTAGTTGTTGAAGTACTTTTAAGGTAATAGTGAGCCATGTGAATAAAGAAATATTGGTCTCCATAAGGAGGAACCATTCCCCATGTTTTTCCTCCCTGCCCACTGTAGCTGAAGGTTCCAGGGTAAAAAATTGGTTTGCTGTCATCAATCCGAATATGATCGGCAATTGCTCCCAACGGAATTATACTCCCGGCTTTTGTAATCCATGTTTGGTCGCATTGTTTCGATGCTGTTAACAGTAACATGTGCATTTGCTCTTCGTTCGTTACAAAACCACTTTCCAGCGACATGGCATAATCTCTGATCCAAAAAGCAGGGTAGCAGCTTCTTCCACCTGGCCGTATTAAAATACCACCAGTATTATTTCTGCCAAATTCATCAGAAATATTTTGTCCGGGATATATCCTCGAACTTTCCATGACATCTTTTGTCATATCTTTCAAGAATGCCAAATCACTGTCAGACAACAAATTTTGATTGTTGGTTTGCCCACTCAGCGTGAAAACAAGAATAAAATTCAGAAGAAAAAAAATGGTAACAGTTTTCATACGTGTAAATTATAGCTTTAAATCTATTATTCAAATACTTGGACTCTCCCTCTTCTCCCTCTCTACGCGTAGAGAGGGACGATAATATCGCAGATGTTATCAGGGTGAGTAATCCCAATGAATTCCTCTAATCTTGGAAGTTGGCTCACATATACATACTCTGCTGTGCCGACTCAATTAAGTTATTTATTTTCCAACATCCGGGTTTCATGTGGTTTTACTTTTTATTTTTTCTCAATATACTCCAACGAAACGCCCTTAAAAGCACGCACCAGTGTCGCAATGTTTTTCTCATCCCCTTCAAAATCATCAATTGGTTTGGCAAGGTATTTATCCATGGATGGAAGTAGAGAATTTTCAGTGGGTTTGGTAAATCCATAAAGGCCAACGCCTATTTCCTGAGCTGCAGGAACCACCTCTTTGGGGTCGGCATTGTTCCAATTGGCCAGGCAAGTGATCAGTTGCGTATTGTCTCCAATTATCGATTGCACCTCTTTGACCGTGGCAATGTCACCCGCTTCATTCATTAACCAATCTATCTCCTTGAAAATTTTTGAGCCAACCATTTGCGAGTGTTTTAAGTCGTAGCAACTCAACCAAATTTTACAATCGGGGTTTACCGATTTTGCAGAATGTCGGATGTGTTCCCAGCAACGGGCTACTGAACGACGTGCAAATTCATCTTCCTGTTCCTGACTAACATTTTCTTTCCCCGGGAATTCTGTTTGCATAAGTTCCTTCCACATTATCTGTTCGCAGGGCAACCACAATAAACGTTTCCCCGGGTGAATGGGGCCATGAAAAAGCCAGTCGATCATAAAACCGTCAATTCCCGTTTTAACCAGTGCGTCCTGAATGGACTTTCCTAAAAAATCGAGGTAATCAAGGGTAAGTGGAATGTGACCATCGGCTGGTACACCATAGCTTTCGTCGGGGTGTTTCAGTCCCCATCTCGTGTTGGATGCCACACAAAAGTAGGCCATCACTTTCATTCCTTCCTGATGACCTAAACGAACCACTTCCGGAAGAAAATCGTGTTTTAAACCTGGCTGTTCCGGAATAATTCCATTTTTATACCAGGCGTAACCATTACACGACACAGCAAATGTTTGAATGACATTTACCCCTAAATCTTTGTACCATTGAACATGCTGTTCTGGATTAGCATCAGCCCACAATCCAGGCTTAGCAAAGGCATTGGGGCCTCCTTCTCCCCAGTTAAAATCGATACAAAATGCTTTGATGTCTTTTGCATTAAGAGTTATATTTTTGTTTTTTTGATTGGTGCAAGATGCGAATGTAGCTACCAATACCGCTACTACAGAAATAATTTTAAGCATGTGTAAAGTTTTAAGGTTCACTTTATTTTTTCATTTCATCAATGCGAAGCGAAATTAATTTACCCACCGGCTGTTCACCTTTGTAGGTTATAATTTTTATACGGGTAGCATTTTTGGGAATTGGCAGTGGGCTTTCATATTTATTTTCGTACAAATCGGGATCGGTATTGTCAAAGGTATAGTAGATGGATAAATCTTTAATTTCTGTTTCCAGTTTTATTTTGAATATTCCGTCCTCATCCACGAAGGGAGTAACAATGGCATTGTACATGCTCCGTGCATAATTTATTTTCGCGAAATCAGCACGAGTAAAATGGTTTTCTACTTTGGGAATAAAATGATTCCAGTCCCTATCTTCTTTTGAAGACCAAAATACTTCTGCCAAAGCCCATCCTCTTGGCCAGGTCATATACTCGGCATGCCTGAATGTTGGCACAGCTTCCGACCATAAATTTCCTTGGCCACCCAAAATCAGTTTAGGATCTATACCTTCTGGAACAGGTTCAAATTGATACGCATCTGTAAGTCGGCTCATGCTGTAAGTTGCCGGCTCCACGGAAGGTTCTCCCTGGTAGAGATCGAGGTAGCAATGTTTGGTTGGGGTCATAATAACTTGGTGCCCTTCCTTTGCTGCTTTAATCCCATTTTTCATGCCTCTCCACGACATTACCGTTGCATTTGGTGCCAGCCCACCTTCGAGAATTTCATCCCAACCGACCAACTTTTTATTCTTGCTTTCAAGCATTTTTTCCATTCGCTTGATAAAATAACTTTGTAATTCATCGGTGTTTTCTAGTTTTTCATCATGAATTCTTTTTTGACACTTTACACATTTACTCCAAAATCCTTTATTGCATTCATCTCCTCCAACATGAATATATTC
>JABMPI010000104.1 GCA_013203755.1 Bacteroidota bacterium | reverse complement strand
GTTGGACGACTAATAAATTCACTAAGGCTCTACGTGCTTTCACTCGTTTCTATGGGTATAAATACAATCCGAAATCGTTTTGTAACGGACAAGGAAGAATCTCCAAAAAGATAGATGGTACTACCAAAGACATGATTTACATCCAAACGCAACTTGTTTTAAAACCAGAGGAGCTGCACGATGGGAATATTAGTAGTAAACCTGAAGGTGATAAGCCATTTTAATTTAATCTTATGAAAACAGATTTATTAGAATATAAAAGGGATGTTTGGCAATTCCTTGAAAAGATCGAACCTGGTAAAAACTATACTGTGGTTAATTTATGCAAGCCGGAAAACCAAGATGATTTTATTGAGGCGATTAAAGAATACATGGAAAGTCTACCTTGGCAGGGCTATGTCACTTTTAATCACGATTATTCGAAGTTTTACAGGATGTATCCTCCGGTTATTGGATAGTGCGTATAATTTTTCGAGAGTCCTATTCTAATTCATTTTCATCAATTTCGTCCATCTCTTCATGGGTAATGAAGTTGCCAAAATGCAGAAATCTGATGATTTTAACCGCACTCTCACTGTATACGTCACCACTACGGAGGAAACTATAGAAAAAGAAACTTTAGAAAAACAATAGAGATAAGTCCCAGATAAAACTGGGATTTTTTTTGGCTGTAGGATAGGTTTTTCAACAAATATTTTAAACTTATACTTTGGTAGGAAGTATAAGGAAACAGTAGATAAGTGAAGCGTTTTATTAGAGTACGGATAAGAATTATTATGTCAAAACATTTAATCATTCTGAAATTAACTGTATTGCCAGGTAAAATTACCTAATTTTGTATTTTGTATTTGTTTGGTAAGGAGGGAACGGACCGATTGCAAAAACCCATTCTAATCCATTAATAAAATGAAGAGATATTGTTTTTTACTATTTCTAATCCTCACAACTTTTATAGGTACTACTTTGTGTAATGCCCAAACAAATTCTTTTGATAAAGTTCCTACCCAGGATGGAGAAGTAAATTTAAGTGTAAGGCAAGTAATTCAGGATAATAACGGTTTCTTATGGGTTGCAACTTTCAGTGGGTTATACAAATACGAAGGTGATGAGTACATTATAAAGCATAATTTTATTAACGATGAACAAATTAACTCTGATATCACTGCACTTTTACAGGATCACGACAATAACATTTGGATAGGAACAAATGATGGCTTATCAAAATATAATCCGGTAACTGAAAAAAATATTACCTATTACCACAATGAGAAAGACTCTAATTCAATTGGCAGTAATAAAATAAGGAGCCTTGGAATGGACAAAACGGGTCGGTTATTGATTGGGACATTTAATGCCGGGTTATATTTCTACGATTCGGATTCCGATACTTTTTCCAAAATTGAATTAGGCAGCTCAAATTTTCAATCAAACACTGCCATTAGATCGATTTTAACTGAGGATAACGGGAAAATTTGGATTGGAACTTCAAATGCTGGATTGTATTGTTTTTCCTGGTCAGGCTCAAAAATTGATTCAGTCTGTAATTTCAGGCGCGATGATTCAATTCATCAGTTGTCAAACAATACAGTTTATCCCATCTTTAAAGATAAGGATGGAACAATAGTAGCTGGTACCCGGGAAGGTTTAAATATTTATAATTCTAAAACAAATAGTTTTGAAAAAATCAGATCATTAGAATCTTCTAATTTAACTAATTTTTTTCGGTCGATTTTGAGGGATAATAGTGGTAGATTATGGATTGGCACCTGGGACGGTTTATTTATTTGTAATTCATTTTCCGATTTGCAGAATGGAAATTATGAATTGATTAGGCATAAAAGTAACATTCCCAATTCGATTTCCAGTGAACAAATCATGAATGTTTTTCAGGATAATTCTGGAACAGTCTGGATTTCAACCGAGGATGGATTAAATAAGTTTGATCCCTATCAAAACCAGTTTCAACCCTTAGGTGATGAAATAATTAGTGGGTTGAAAGAACAATCGGCTTCTGCTTTTTGCCAATGGAACAACGGAATTTTAATTTTGACCTTGACCGATGGTCTTCTATTCAAAAAAGAAAATAAAATAAGCCGAGTATTTGAAAAACAATTGTCGGGACTCTTAAACGAAAAATGGTATTCGATTTTAGTTGATTCTAAAGGAAATATCTGGATTGGAGGTTTTAGCGGACATCTATTAAAAATAAATAACACAGATAAATCACTTACTTCCTATAAACATTCTACAGAAGATGTGCCAATTTATTCTATTGTTGAATCAGATAAAGGATTATTGTTAATTGGTACCGGTGGTAACGGGCTGAAATATTTTAACACAAAAACGGAAAGGTTTTCCCTTGAGAATGGCCTACCTGACAATGCTGTTATTCAAGATATTTATATCGATAAAGAACAAAATCTATGGATTGTAACACACTATGGGATTTACAGGAAAGTTTCAAGAAATAATGAAATTAATCCTTATTTACCCGACAACCGGGAAAAAGTTTTAAATCCAAATATATTTTCAGATATTGTGGAGACTGAAAAAGGCGAAATTATTATTGGCGGTAGAAACGGATTGTATATTTATGATAGCGAATCAAACTCCTTCAACAAAAAAATATTCGAAAATTCCCCTCAACTCTGGATCACAAATATTCAATTTGATTCAAAACGGAATATGTGGTTTAACCTGAATTTTAACCGGATAGCGAAATGGGATATTAAAACAAACGAAGTGAGAATTTTTAGTGTTAACAATGGCATTCGAACAAGCCATTATAACCAAAGAGGTTTTTTTATTGACCCAAAAGATGAACTCTACATAAGTGGGTTTAATCAGATTTACCAATTTAATACCTCAAACCTCCTAAGCAATAAATTTTCCCCGGTGCCTGTTTTTACAAAACTTATTATTAATAATACCGTAGTTCATAGCGGTATGGAATTAAATAAACAAGTTATCCTTGAATCGGGTATTGAATTTCAGGAAAAAATTATTTTAAATAACCGAAATCAGGATTTTACACTCTCATTCACATCTGCCTCTTTTTTGAAAAGTAAGGAGAATAAATACAGGTATATTCTTCATGGCTACGATGACGATTGGAATATTGGAAACGAAAAATCGGCACATTACACCAACCTTGATCCGGGAAAATACACCTTTGAAGTTTATAGTGCCAACAACGATGGATATTGGAGCGATACTTCAGCAAAACTGGAAATAAGGATAAAGCCATCGCCACTTCTAAGTTTTTGGGCCATCATTATTTATATTTTAATTACTTCTCTTTCTGTATTCCAAATCAGGAAAATTGTAAGTGCCAGAATTCTATTAAAACGAGAACTGCTTATCGAACGTGTAAAACGCGAAAAAGAAGAGAATTTTAACCAGGAAAGACTACGGTTTTATACTAATATTTCGCACGAACTGCGCACTCCGCTTACCTTAATATTGGGGCCGGTAAAACAATTAATTGGCGAAGAAAAAGAAGGTTCTGGTAACTCAAAGCTGCATCAACTAATTTTAAATAATTCGCAGCGGCTGTTAACATTGCTAAATCAGTTGCTCGATTTCAGAAAATCCATTTACGAGGGGATGAAACTGAAGGCCATTTATACCAACATAGTTGAACCCATTGAATCAAATGTTGATGCATTTAGTTTTATGGCCAGGGAAAAATCAATTTCAGTAAAATTCTCTCCCGAAAGCAATATGGTAAATGGCTGGTTCGACCAGGAAAAACTGGATATTATTCTTTTTAATATTTTGTCGAATGCTTTTAAATATACTCCTGAAAATGGTTTTGTGGAGATAGTTTTGAAAGCGGAAAAACCGGGAACCGGTTTTCCATTAAAGCATATAAAACTAGTTGTATCCAATAGTGGGAAAGGCATTCCAAAAAATTTACAGGAAAGAGTTTTTGAACGGTTTTATCAGGTGATCGACGATTCAAAGTCCATAAATTCAGGAACAGGGATCGGACTTTCATTGGTAAAAACGCTGGTTGAACTTCATCATGGCAAAATTACCCTGGAAAGCCAACCCGATAAATTAACCAGTTTTACCATTTATTTGCCTTCCGAAAGAGACGCGTACAAGGATAAAGAGGTTTTCGATTTTAAACGGGATGCCGACCGCAGGACAAAAGAACTTGTAAATAATTTGAAACAACAGCTTAAACAACCGAATTTTTGGGGAACAAAGAAAGATTTTCAAAAGATATTAATAGTTGAAGATAACAACGAATTAAGGGAGTTTTTATCGGACTATCTTTCTGTCAACTATATTGTTCTTAATGCAGATAGTGGTTTTGAAGGATTAGAAATATGCGAATCGGAAAACCCTGATTTGGTTATTTCGGATGTTATGATGGAAAACATGGATGGAATTGAGTTTTGCAAAACAGTAAAGTCAAATCCCGAAATCAGCCATATTCCGGTTATTCTAATGACTGCGATGGCATCCTTCGAAAACAAAATGACCGGATATAAAGTTGGTGCCGACGATTACATTACAAAACCATTTGAACCAGAATTATTGAAAATCAGGGTTAGCAATATTCTCGATAACATTGAAAAAGCAAAAAAGGG